>JACQDO010000129.1 GCA_016201085.1 Hyphomicrobiales bacterium
AAGGAGGTATAGGGACCGAGCGACATCGTCATACCGCGCCAATTTCTTTTGACGCGCCATTTTCGCGCGAACCGGTGCCCACGTCGCTCGAAAACGCTACACGGCTGGCTTGCATCATTTGCAAGCTGCGGACACGGCGGCGCAATATCTCGTTGCGCATCGCCGCCAGATGCAGCGTGACGAACAGCAGCGAGAAGGCGAGTGCCATCACCAGCAGCGGAATCAGGAAGGAGCGGTCCATCGATGGCCCGCCCATGCGAATGACTGATGCGCCCTGGTGCAGCGTGTTCCACCAGCCGACCGAGAATTTGATGATCGGCAGGTTGATGGCGCCGACCAGCGTCAGCACCGCGGCCGCACGAGCCGCGCGCGAAGGGTCATCCACCGCGCGCCACCGCGCGATCAGGCCGAGATACATAAGGAACAGGATCAGCACCGAGGTGAGCCGCGCGTCCCATTCCCAATAGGTGCCCCACATCGGCCGCCCTCACAGCGAGCCCGTCACCAGTGCGAGGAAGGTGAAGGCCGCCCCGATGGGTGCCGCCGCCTTCGCCGCGACATCGGCGAGCGGATGCCGCCACACCAGGGTGCCGAGCGAGGCGATGCTCATCACGCCCCAGACGAACACCGACAGCCACGCATTCGGCACGTGACTGATACAGCCCGATCGCGAGCAGGATCGAGGTCGCCGCCGCCAGCCACGGCAGCACGCGCGCGGTCAGCGACAGGAAGCGCGTGGGGTTGGCGAGATCGACGAAAATGCCCATAAACTTATCTTTTCCTGCGCATGATCTTGACCGAAAACCGGTTCCCACTTTTCGGGATCATGCGCGCTAAACCGGCACTCTGACCGTCGCGCGCAGGCCGCCCAGCGGACTGTCGCCGAGCATGATGTCGCCGCCGTGCGAGCGCGCGATGTCGCGCGCGATCGCCAATCCCAGGCCGGTGCCGCCCTCGTCCTGATTGCGCGCGTCGTCGAGCCGCAGGAACGGCTTGAACACTTCCTCGCGCAGCTCGGCCGGAATGCCCGGCCCGTCGTCGTCCACCGTGACGGTGAGATAGCGGTGGTCGCGATGGCCGGTGATGGCGATCGAGGGCGCGAAGCGCGCCGCGTTCGACACCAGATTGGCGAGGCAGCGCTTGAACGCGGCCGGCCGCACGGTGACGATCGGCGGCCCATGGAATACCACGCTGGCCGTGTGGCCGTGGCGTTCGGCGTCGAGCCGCAACTCCTCGAGGAAGGCCGCCATGTCGGTGGGCGCCGACGGCTCGCCGAGATCGCCGCGCGCGAAGGCGAGATAGGCCTCCAGCATGCGCGCCATCTCGTCGACGTCCTTCTTCATCGCCTCCGCTTCCGGCGAGTCGCTGATCAGCGCCAGTTCGAGCTTGAAGCGCGTCAGCACGGTGCGCAGGTCGTGCGAGACGCCGGCCAGCATCGCCGTGCGCTGTTCGAGGGTGCGCTCGATGCGCGCCTTCATCTCGATGAAGGCGGCGGCCGCGCGCCGCACCTCGCGCGCGCCACGCGGGCGATAGTTCGGCACTTCGCGGCCCTTGCCGAAACTTTCGGCGGCATCCGCCAGCTTGAGGATCGGCTTGATCTGGTTGCGCAGGAAGATGATGGCGACGATGAGCAGCACCGTCGAGGTGCCGACCATCCAGATCAGGAAAATCTCCGAATTCGAGGCGTAAGCCGCGTTGCGGCGGGCGAATACCCGCATCACGGTATTGTCGAGCTGCACGCGGATCTCGACCAGCGCCGATTTGCCGACGGTGTCGATCCAGAACGGCCGGCCGATCTGCCTGCGCAATTCCTCCGACAGCGCCTGGTCCAGCAGCGAAAAGAACGGCTTGGGCCCCGGCGGCGGCATCTCGCTCAAGGGCAGGAAATCCACCACCAGCCCGAGCTTCTCCTGCGCGATCTTGCGGATCTTGGCCTGATCGGCGTCCTGCGGATAGCCGCGATAGACCTCGATCAGCGCCGAGATGTCCTGCACCACGCCGGCCGACAGCCGCTGGGTGACGACGTTCCAGTGCCGCTCCATGAACACGAAGGCGATCACCGATTGCAGGATCACCATCGGCGCGATGATGATGAGCAGCGCGCGCGCGTACAGGCCCTTCGGCATCACCCCGTTGAGCCAGCGGCTCATGCGCCGCCAGCCTTCCGGGATCTGCGCCAGCGCGGCGTGGATGCGGCGAACCGACGGGATGTCGTCATACCGGCGCCACGCCTCCGCCAGCCACGCGAGCGCGTTGCGGATGGTGCGCATGGTGGCGATGCCGATGTCGAGGCTGGTCATGTGGTGACCACCAGCCGATAGCCGATGCCGCGCACGGTCTGCACGAACATCGGGTTGGCGGGTTTGCGCTCGATCTTGCGGCGCAGCCGGTTGACCTGCACGTCAACGGCGCGTTCGCTGATCGTGCCGCCATTGCCGGCAAGCGCCAGGCGCGACACCGTTTCGCCGGGCGTCGCGGCGAGAATGCGCAGCATCTCGCGCTCGCGGTCGGTCAAGCGGATGATATCCTCGCCGCGGCGCAGTTCGCCGCGCCCCAGGTGATAAACGAACGGCCCGAAGCGCACCGATTCAGCCGGCGGATTGGCGGCCGGCTGCGCGCGCTTGAGAATATTGGCGATGCGCAGCGACAATTCGCGCGGCTCGAACGGCTTCGACAGATAATCGTCGGCGCCCATCTCGAGCCCCTTGATGCG
>JACQDO010000143.1 GCA_016201085.1 Hyphomicrobiales bacterium
AAATCCTCCGAATCTTGCTCTCGCCGCCCCCGACGACGGCCTCAATTGAAAAGTATAAGCTTGCAGCCTTTCCCGATAGGTTTTAAATTCTAACATCTGTTCGAATGAATTCATAGCAGGTTCGCGGCGAGGGCGTATCGGAAAGCAGGAGAAATCTGCCGACCGCGATATGCATCGTCAGCTCCCGTAAGGTTCAAGCCACCAGGAAAATCAACCAAGTGTCCAGAAGGGAATCCGATGTCCAATCGTTATGCTGCCTATACCAAATTGAAGCTCGACTATCCGTCCAAGCGGGTTCTCCGGCTCACATTCGACCGGCCCGAGACCTACAATTCGGTCGACGCCGAGACCCACACTCAGCTCACCAATATCTGGCGTGACATCAACGACGATCCGGATATCAACGCGATCATCGTGACCGGAGCTGGCAAGGCGTTTTCGGCGGGGGGCGATTTCGAGCTGATCAAGAGTATTCTAGACAACCCGGTCGCGCGAATGTCGACCTGGAAGGAGGCCAAGGATCTCGTTTATAACGTTATCAATTGCAACAAGCCGATCATCTCGGCGATCAACGGCGTCGCCGTCGGCGCAGGTCTTGTCGTCGGAATCCTGGCCGATATCTCGATTTGTGGAAAGTCCGCGCGCATCGTCGATGGTCATACACGGCTTGGCGTCGCGGCGGGCGATGTCGCTTGCATCATCTGGCCGTTATTGTGCGGCCTTGCAAAAGCAAAATATTACCTGCTGACCTGCAAGCCGCTGTCCGGCGAAGAAGCTGAGCGGATCGGTCTGGTGTCGCTATGCGTCGAAGACGCGGACCTGCAGAGAATAGCGATCGTGACGGCCGAGGAGCTTTCTAACGGCGCGCAAAGCGCGATCCGTTGGACCAAGTACGCTCTTAACAACTGGCTGCGTGTCAATGGTCCGCTGTTCGATACCTCGACCGCGCTTGAGATTTTGGGTTTCACCGGCGCCGAGGCGCGCGAGGGATTGGCGTCCCATCTCGAAAAACGCAAGCCGGTGTTTCCGCAGGATTGCCCGCTCTGATTTTCGCGCGCGACGGTCATCTCAGAAGGGGGCCGGAATTTCACCCGGCCTTCTTCTTGCGGCAGCCGTTAGCCGAGAATTATTTCATCGAATTAACGATCTCGCGAAGCCTGAATTTCTGTACTTTGCCGCTCGGCGTTTTCGGCAAGGCGTCGAGCACCTCAATGCGCTCCGGCCAGTAGTTCTTGGCTACAGCGTTCTCCGCCATATATGCCATCAAGTCAGCTAACGTCAGTAATGCTCCCTCGCGCAGCACGACACAGGCACAGGCCCGCTCGCCCAAGCGTTCATCCGGCACTCCGACGATTGCGACTTCCCGGACGGCTGGATGGCTATACATCAGCTGCTCGATCTCGATCACGGGAATGTTCTCGCCACCACGGATGACGATATCCTTGGTGCGGCCGGTGATCCTACAAAGGTGCCGGGGCCCCTCGCTTGTAGACGCCCCTCTTCATCATGAGGCAGAACTTTGCCCTCGCCATCGACGATCCTGACTTCCATACCCTGGCTTGGGCAACCGTCGGTCTCGAAGACCTTTTCCGGTGGATCGTCGAGCTTGGTGGTCGTCACCAGCCCGTTTTCCGTCATCCCCCATCCCGAGACGATGTGCGCACCAAGATTCTGTGTGGCCTGGCGCACTAAAACACGAGGAATTGGGGCGCCTGCCGATACGAAAGTGCGCAGTGAACGCAGCGCTTGAGGCCGCCGCTCCGCCTCCGCAGTCAAATCCGCCAGAAACGGCGTCGATGCCATGGTCATCGTCACGCGCTCTGTCTCGACGATGTCGACCGCCTTGGCTGGATTCCAGATGTCCTGAAGAACAACCCGCCCTCCCAGATACAGCGGCAGAAGCAGGCCGACGAGAAAACCGGTCTGATGGGCCATCGGCGAGGCCATCAGCACGACATCGTTGGCTGTGAGACGGATGCGATCCTCAAAATATCGCACGCTGTTCAGCAACGTATTGCCTGTATGCATCACCCCCTTGGGCTCACCTGTTGTGCCCGACGTATAAAGCAATTGCACGACATCATCGGCCGAGGCAGCGGTCGCCGCCTCAACCCGCTTTCCCGGCGAATTCAGCACGGTCTCGAAGTCTCGATTGTCGCCCGAACCGATAATGACGACGTGCTCAAGTGTGGGCACCTTGGCCTTGAGGCGGTCCGCCATTGCGGCGTGATCGAAATCGCGAAATCGCTGTGGAACGATCAGCACGCGCGTCTCGGCCAAGGTCAGCATGAATTCCATTTCGCGATCGCGGAAAATAGGCATGATGGGATTTGTGACCGCGCCGATCCGCAGCAGTGCGAGGTGAAGGGTCATGAAGTGCCACCAATTCGGCAACTGATACGACACCACTTCGCCAGGCTTGACACCAAGCCGCAACAAATTAGCCGCGATTCGCTCGGCAGCTTGCTGCAGTTCGCCGTATGTCAGCGCCGTACGTCGGTTGGACGCAGCTTCGTAGCCAACAACCGCGAGCCGCCCTGGATCGTTTCTGGCATGCCTCGAAAAAAAATCGAGCAAGGTTTGATCGCTCCAGAATCCAGCGGCCCGCATCGCTTGCTTGCGTTGATCTGACAAGATCGGATCCATCGCCATTGTACGCCTCTCCTTATGAAATCCTTGGAGCACCGAGGTCGGGGCCCAGGGAAAGGTCCGCTTCCACCTCGCCCGACAGCTCGCCATTGGTTTATACGGCGCCAAGTTTCTCGCGAAGCCTGTCAACTGCTTCGGGATTGGCGAGAGCGGAAAGATCGCCAGGATCCTTGTTCTCGAACACGGCCCGCAGCACCCGACGCATGATCTTCATATTACGCGTTCGCGGTAGATCGTCGACGAACAGTATCTTTTCCGGCCGGTAAGACGCGCCCATGCCGTCGACGATGGCGGACGATAATTCGTTCGCAACTCCCGCGTCGATGTTCACGCCCGGC
>JACQDO010000144.1 GCA_016201085.1 Hyphomicrobiales bacterium
ACCAGCGCCGTCAGTCCGACGAACATCAGGATCAGCGGGCCTTTCAGCAGCACGCCGCCCGCAATTGCAGTCCATAGAATCGCTGGCAGCGTCCAGCCGACCGGCACGTCCGGCGTGCGCCGTGTCGTTAAATAGATGCGCGCCATCGCGCCCATCGCGGCCAGTGACATGCACAGCAGCATGGCGTCTGTCTTGGCGAGCCGCGCCTCGACGCCGAGCAGGATCGAGCTTGCCATCATCAACGCCGCCACCAGCGCGGTGCGGCGCGTCACGAAGGCGAGCGCTGTCCAATAGGTCAGGACGACGGCCGCCGTGGCGCCGGCGAGCGACGGCAGCCGATAGAGCCAGATGGTGGTGCGCGCTTGTGGAACGCCAAGCGCTTCGCCGGTTTTCACCGCCACCGCCTGCAACCAATAAATGCCAACCGGCTTCTTGTAGCGGACTTCGTCCTGAAAACGGATATCGACATATTCGCCGCGCTCCACCATCTGCTTGGTGGCTTGCGCGAAGCGCGCCTCGTCGCGATCGACCGGCGGAATCTGGAAAAAGCCCGGCAGAAACGCCAGCAGCGCGAACACAACGAGCAACGCCGCGGCCCGCGCGTGCGAAGCGGCGGCATAGTCGAGCACGGCCGCCAGGCCTCGCGCCGGGACAATCTTTGGGGGTGCGTCGTCGGTGGTCGTGCTCATGCGGCTATTCGATTACGGACGGCCTGATTCCCGGCCCTTGCGCCGCACAATAATGACAAGGCCCCGATCTGTCATTTATTGCACGCGGACCATGACGCTGTCGGCGGCGCCGCGGGCGTCCATTACCGTCAGCCGCACGAAGCCCGGCCCATCGGGCTGGAAAAACAACGTGCGGCGCGTGCCGCCGGCTTCGAGCGGCACGCCGTTGACCATGACGGTGAGCGGCGCCAGGCCGCCGGCGATCTTGAGCGCAACCGGCTCGCTGGCCTGACTGCCCGTCCACTCGATGCGGGCGCCGGCTGGCGGGAACATGATGCGGGGCGGCTCGCTCTCGCTGCCGGCCGCGGCCGCCGGACCGAAGTGTTGCAGCGGCGGCGGCAACTTGCCGGAGGTGGCGAACATCGCCCCCTTGGGCGCGCGTGGCAACGGCGCCGGTGCCAGCCCCGAGCGCGCGAAGGCATCGAACAGGATCGGCGCCGCGGCGGCGCGGCCGACGAGGCCTGGCACCGGCGCGCCATCCGGCCGCCCCACCCAGACCCCGACGGTCATGCGGCCGTCGAAGCCGACCGCCCAGGCATCGCGATAGCCATAGGAGGTGCCGGTCTTGAACGCGATGCGGCCATGCGGCGCGTTGTCCGGCGGCGGTGCGCCGAGCAGGATATTGCCGACATACCAGGCGGCGACCGGATCGAGCAGCCGCCGCGAATCCCACGATTGCAGGCCGACACGTTCGATCAGCGGCACCGCCAGCCCTTGCCGCGCCAGCCCGCTATAGAGCATCACCAGATCGGTGAGCCTGATGCCGACCCCGCCAAGACCCATGGCGAGACCGGGCGCCTCGCCTTTCGGCAGCACCAACGCGGCGCCGGTTTGGGTCAGTCGCGCACTCAGGCGACTGACGCCGACCTTGCCCAGCACCGCGATGGCCGGAACATTGAGCGATAATTGCAGCGCGCGCCGCACGGTGACCGTGCCTTGAAACGTGAGATCGAAATTCTCCGGCGTATAGCTGCCATAACGCGCCGGCCGGTCGTCGATCAGCGTTTCCGGATGCAGCAGGCCGTCCTCGAAGCCGAGGCCGTAGATGAACGGCTTCAAGGTCGAGCCGGGCGAGCGCAATGCATTCGTCATATCCACTTGGCCGGCGCGCTGCGTATCGAAATAATCGGCGGATGCAATGCGCGCGCGCACTTCGCCGCTGGCATTGTCGACGGCGAGGATCGCAACCGAGATATCGGGGCCGAGCGCGCGGGCCCGTTCGCGCGCCAAGTCCTGCAACGTCTTCTGCAAATTCGCATCGATGGTAAGCCGGTGAATGCGGCGGTCGGGCTCGGCCACGACCACCTGGTCGGCCGCATGCGCGGCCAGCATCGGCAATTGCTTGCGCGCGGTCGGCACCGACTCGTATTTGGCGCGTACGACTTCATCGTTTGGCACGACGCCGGCCGCCACCGCCCGGTCGAGCACGCGGTCGCGCGCCGCCTGCGCGGCTTGCGGATTACGGTCCGGCCGCCGCCATTCCGGCGACTGCGGCAGCGCCACCAGCAGCGCGGCTTCGCCGAGCGTGAGCCGGCGCGATTCCTTGCCGAAATAAGACAGCGAGGCGGCGCGGATTCCTTCCAGGTTTCCGCCATAGGGCGCCAGCGTCAGATAGAGCGCCAGGATATCGTCCTTGCCGAGCGCCAGTTCGAGCTGGAGCGCGCGCGTGAGTTGGCGCAGCTTGGCGCCGAAGCTGCGGTTCTGGCGCGGCTCCAACAGGCGCGCCACCTGCATGGTGAGGGTCGAGCCGCCCGACACGATGTGTCCGCGCTCGGCAAATTGCACGGCGGCGCGCGCCAGCGCCTTCGGATCGACGCCGTAATGCTGGTAGAAACGCTTATCCTCGTATGCGAGCAGCAGCCGAACAAAGCGAGGATCGACGTCCTTGCTGCTCGCCGGCAGCCGCCAGCGCCCGTCCGGCGTGGCATAGGCGCGCAACAAGCGCCCCTCGCGGTCGAGCACGATATGCGAATAATCCAGGGTCTTGCCGAGCGGCGGCGGCCCCAAGGCATAAACCCAAGCGCCGCCTGCCAGCGCGATCGCCGCGGCCGCGCCGGCCAAGCTCGTGACGATGCGTCGCCTGCGTGTCATTTCGCCGCCTGGATCTCGATGGCGCCGGTGGCCGTACGGCCAAAGCGGTCGGGACGATACATGTCTTCGACGATTGCTTGCGGCAGCACATAGCGCCCAGGCGACACCGCGCGCACGACATAGGCCACCGTGAACACCGGGCTATCGTCCTGTTTGCGCGTGAATGCCGCCGTGAAACGGTCGTCGCGGAATTCGCTGCTGACCGGTTCGACGCCGTCCGAAATCCAGGTGAGCGCGCTGGTTTCGCCCGTCGACACCAGAGCCGGATTATCGATCTCGAAGCCGGCCGGCAGATAGTCGGCGACGATGACGCGGCCGAATTGCGGCTGCGGCTCGGTCACTTTCAGCACCACGACGAAGCGCTGGTTCTGCTTCGACTTGGCCGGGTCGGCCGGTTCTCCGATCAGCGTGAAGTAATTACGCTCGATCTTGAAGCCGCGCTCGGCGGCGGGCTCCGGTATCAGCGGCGCGCCGCTCACCGACACCACCGCCTGCACATTGCCCTCGCCGCTGTTAGTGATCGGCAGCGGCGCAGCCAGATCGTCGGCGCGCAAGCTTCGGTACAACGCGCCCTGCCGCTTTTCGCCGGCGACGTCGAGCGAGATCGCATTGAGCTGCTTGGCGAGCGAACGCGCGGCCAGCACCAGCCAGGCGTTTTCCTGCGTCGAGGTTACCGTCGACAGCGCGCGCGCGGCATCGATGCGCATGACCGCGTCGTCGATCGTCTTCTGCGGCGCGCGCCCTTCCGAGGCGAGCGTCACCAGTGCCGCGGAATCGCGCAAGGCCGAACCGAAGTCGCCGCGGCCGAGCTCGAGCTTGGGCTGCGGCGCGATGGCATCGAGCGCCGCCAGATAGACTTTATCGGCGCGCGTCTTGTCGCCGAGCATGGCCAAGGCGGCGGCAAGCTGCGCCTTGGCGATCGGCGTGGCGAAATCGCCGAGTTTCACATCGGCGAAGTAGCGCAGGTCGCCGACCGGGGCCGCCGCATTGCGCGCCAGCACATAGAGCGCATAGGCCAGTTCGCGGCCGCCGTCCTTGCCCGGTTCCGGCGCGGAGCCGACGTAATTGCGCAGCCGATCGAGTGCCTGCGTGAACGCCGCCGCCGGCACCTCGAAGCCGCGTTCCTTGGCGCGGGTGAGGAAGTCGGTGACATAAGCATCGAGCCAGGCATCGTCGCCGCCGACCGACCACAGGCCGAACGAGCCGTTGGAGCCCTGCCGGGCAAGCAAGCGCGCGATGCCGTCCTTGATGCGTTGATCGATGTCGCCGTCGGGCGCCAGCCGCGCCTGCGCCGCCAGCTCATTGATATAGAGCATCGCCACCGCACGGCTGGTGATCTGCTCGGAACAACCGAACGGATAGCGGTCGAGCGCATTAAGCAGCGTGGCGGCATCGAGCGAGGTCGAGACCGCGACCGACAGGCCGACGCGGCCGGTGCCGGGCACGAAATCGGCGAACATGTCCTTGCTGAGGGTGAATGTTTCACCCTTGGCCAGCGTTCGCACGGTGCGCCGGGTGAGGATCTGCGTGGCCGGCCGCACGTCGAGTGCGTAGGTGCGTTCGAGCGTGAAACCGTTCGGTCCGCTCACGCTGACTTTCAGCGTGCTGGCGCCCGAGCCTTCGGCGGAAACCGGCACCGCGACGCGATCGCGCTGCTTGGCGGCAAGCTTCAGCATTTGCGGCTTATCGCTGCCGAGCTTGACGCTGCCTTCGGCGTTCACCGCGATGCTGTAGTCGCCGGCGCCGCCTTCCACGTTGTCGAACTCGAGCTGCACGACGCCGCGATCGCCGGTGCGCAGGAATCGCGGCAGTGTCGCGGTCAGCACGACCGGATCGCGCACCACTACGTCGCCCGCGGCCTTGCCGACCTTATCCTTGCTCCAGGCCACCGCCATCACGCGGACGGTGCCGGCGAAGGCCGGGATGTCGAAATGCACCACGGCGTTGCCATCGGACCCGACGCGCACGATGCCCGAATAAAGCGCCAGCGGAGCCTGCGCCGGCGGGGAGCCGGACAATTCCCCGCCGCCGATATCGCCGCCGGAACGGATCTGTCCGCGCGCGCCCTGCATGCCGTCGATCAACTGGCCATAGAGATCCCGCACTTCGGCGGTCAGCCGGCGCTGGCCGAGATAATAGTCGTCAGGGGCCGGCGGCTTGTAATTGGTCAGATTGAGGATGCCGACATCGACGGCAGCCACCACGACGCGCGCCTCGTCCCCGGCGTTAAGGCCGGCGAGCTTGATCGGCATATCGAGCGCCGAATTGGGCCGCAGCGTCGCCGGCAGAGTCATATTGAGCGCCAGGGTGCGGTCGGTACGGTCGATCGAGAACCACTGCACGCCGATGGCGCGCCCCGGCATGCGCTGCGCCGGCGCATCGAGCGGACGGCGCAAGGTGGCCACGAGATAGGCGCCCGTGCCCCAATCCTTGCCGACGGCAAGCTTGACCTGCGTGGTGCCTGCCTTGACTTCCTGCGACTGGCTGGCGACCAGGCGGTCGGTGAAGACATTGATCGTAAGGCGGCCAGGCGTCGTCGCGGTCACCGCGACATTCATGCTGTCGCCCGATTTGTAGTCGGTCTTGTCGAGCGCGACTTCAAGCAGATCGGGCGTATCGGCGCTCGATTCCGCATAGAAGCCGGCGTCGAAGTTCAGCGAGGTGATTGTGCCATTCGG
>JACQDO010000126.1 GCA_016201085.1 Hyphomicrobiales bacterium
ATCCTCGAACACGATCCGATGGCGCAGGACAAGAAGCTCGCCGAAGGCGACGCCGGCCGCCCGCGCCGCGATGCGACAGCCTGAGGACGAAAAGAGCTAAGTCATGCTGCAACCCATCCGCACCAAGTTCCGCAAGGCGTTCAAGGGCCGCATCCACGGCGTCGCCACCAGCGGCGCCACGCTCGCCTTCGGCCAATATGGCCTCAAATCGCTCGAGCCCGAGCGCGTCACCGCGCGCCAGATCGAGGCCGCGCGCCGCGCGCTCACCCGCTTCATGAAGCGGTCGGGCCGGGTGTGGATCCGCGTGTTCCCCGACGTGCCGGTGTCCAAGAAGCCGATCGAAATCCGCATGGGCAAAGGCAAGGGCACGCCCGAGCTTTGGGTCACCCGCGTCAAGCCCGGCCGCATCCTGTTCGAGGTCGACGGTGTTCCGATCGCGGTCGCCAAGGAAGCGCTGGCGCTCGCCGCAGCCAAGCTGCCGGTCAAGACCCGCTTCATCGAACGTATTGCCGAGTGAGCACCATGAAAGCCGCCGACGTAAGAGCGATGTCGCTCGATCAACTCGATGACGAAGTGCTCAAGCTCAAGAAGGAGCAGTTCAACCTGCGCTTCCAGCGCGCCACCGGTCAGCTCGAGAATACCGCGCGCGTGCGCGTCATCCGCCGCGATATCGCGCGCATGAAGACCATCGCCGCGCAGAAGCGCGCCGGCGCCGAGCCGGTGGTGAAGGCCGAGAAGAAGACGAAATCCGCCAGGCCCAAGGCCGCAGCGAAACCGCGCGCCCGGGCTACCAAATCGAAAAAGTCGAAGAGCAAGTAAGGGGTCATAGATGCCGAAACGTACGCTCCAGGGCGTCGTCGTCAGCGACAAGCAGGCCAAAACCGTGGTCGTGCGTGTGGACCGGCGTTTTTCCCACGCGACCATGAAGAAGGTCATCCGCCGTTCGAAGAAGTATCACGCCCACGACGAGACCAACGCCTACTCGGTCGGCGACACGGTGTGGATCGAGGAGCGTCGTCCGCTTTCCAAGCTCAAGTGCTGGGAAGTGGTGCGCGGCGAGAAGAAGCAGAAAGTTCAGTAAGCGCAATGCTGGTTAAGACAGAAAGAGCCGCATCATGATCCAGATGCAAACCAACCTCGACGTGGCGGACAATTCCGGCGCGCGCCGCGTCATGTGCATCAAGGTGCTGGGTGGCTCCAAGCGCAAATACGCCACCATCGGCGACGTCATCGTCGTCTCGGTGAAGGAAGCCATTCCGCGCGGCCGCGTCAAAAAAGGCGAGGTGATGAAGGCCGTGGTGGTGCGCATCCGCAAGGACATCAAGCGCCCGGACGGTTCCGTCATCCGCTTCGACCGCAACGCGGCGGTGCTGATCACCCCGCAGATGGAGCCGGTGGGAACCCGCATCTTCGGGCCGGTGCCGCGCGAACTGCGCGCCAAGAACCACATGAAGATCATCTCGCTCGCCCCGGAGGTGCTGTGATGGCCGCCAAGATCAAGAAGGGCGACAAGGTCGTGGTGCTGACCGGCCGTGACAAGGGCCGTACCGGCGAGGTGATCGAGGTGCGCCCGAGCGACACCCGCGCGCTCGTGCGCGGCGTCAACATGGTCAAGCGCCACCAGCGCCAGACCGCGCAGCAGGAAGGCGGGATCATCTCCAAGGAGAGCACGATCCATCTGTCCAACCTGGCGCTTGCGGATCCCAAGGACGGCAAGCCGACCCGCGTCGGCTTCAAATTTGTCGGCGAAGGCGATGCGCGCAAGAAAGTGCGCGTGGCCAAGCGTTCCGGAGTCGAGATCGATGGCTGACACCCAGCAAACTAACGAACCCAAGAAGCCCAAGCAGCCGAAGCAGCCGCAAGTCGCCAAAGACGCCGGCGCTGCGGTGCCCAAGGTGAAGAAGCCGCGCGTGGCGTCCGACTACAAGGCGCGCCTGCGCGCCCATTTCGAGGACGTCGTGCGCCCCGCACTCACCAAGCAGTTCGGCTACAAGAACCGCATGCAGGTGCCGACGATCACCAAGGTGGTGCTCAACATGGGCATCGGCGAGGGCGTCGCCGACCGCAAGAAGGTCGATCAGGCCGCCGGCGATCTGTCGCTGATCGCCGGCCAGAAGGCCGTGATCACCATGTCGCGCAAGTCGATCGCCACCTACAAGCTGCGCGACGGCCAGGCCATCGGTTGCAAGGTCACGCTGCGCAAGACCCGCATGTACGACTTCATCGACCGGCTGGTGAACATCGCGCTGCCGCGCATCCGCGACTTCCGCGGGCTCAACCCGAAGAGCTTCGACGGCCGCGGCAATTACAGCATCGGCATCAAGGAATACACCGTGTTTCCGGAGATCGACTTCGACAAGGTGGTCGATACCTGGGGCATGGACATCACCGTCTGCACCAACGCGCGCAACGACGAAGAGGCGCGCGCGCTGCTGGCGGCATTCAACTTCCCGTTCCGGCAGTGAGGGGCATCCCGGCTTCCTCAGACGCGGAAACGTAAGGAGCGATAGGTATGGCTAAGAAGAGTTCGATCGAGAAAAATGGGCGGCGGCGCAGGATGACGAAGAAGTTTTCTTCTCGTCGCGCCAAGCTCAAGGCGATCGTGCATGACAAGACGCTGCCGGTGGAGGACCGTTTCGCCGCCACCCTCAAGCTTGCCAAATTGCCGCGCAATTCCTCGGCCACCCGCATCCGCAATCGTTGCGAGCTCACGGGCCGGCCGCGCGCCTTCTACCGCAAGCACAAACTCAGCCGGATCGCGTTGCGCGAACTCGGCTCCAAGGGCCTGATTCCCGGCCTCGTGAAGTCGAGCTGGTGAGGGGGCCGATATGGCAGTGAACGATCCGATCGGCGACATGATTGCTCGCATCCGCAATGCGCAGATGCGCGCCAAGTCCAAGGTTTCGATGCCCGGCTCCAAGCAGCGCGAACGCGTCTGCGAGGTGCTGAAGACCGAAGGCTATATCCGCGGCTACGCCAGCGTGGCGCATGCCTCCGGCCGCAGCGAGCTCGAGATCGAGCTGAAATATTCCGACGGCGAGCCGGTGATCCGCGAAATCGAGCGCATCTCCAAGCCCGGCCGGCGCGTCTACGCCTCGGTCAAGGCGCTGCCGCGCATCAATAACGGCCTCGGGGTCGCGATCCTGTCGACGCCGAAAGGCGTGATGGCCGACCACGACGCTCGCGAAGCCAATGTCGGCGGCGAAATCATCTGTACGGTGTTCTAATGTCGCGCATCGGCAATAAAGCGGTCGTCATCCCATCCGGGGTCACGGCCAATGTGGACGGACAGACGGTCAAGATGAAGGGCCCGAAAGGCGCTCTGCAGGCCGTGCTGCACGACGACGTCACGGTCAAGATGGATAAGGGCGCCGTCACGGTCACGCCACGCTCGGAGACCAAGCGCGCGCGCTCCGTGTGGGGCACCTCGCGTACGCAGGTCGCCAATCTGATCGCGGGCGTGACCAAGGGCTTCGAGGAGAAGCTGGAGATCACCGGCGTCGGCTATCGCGCGGCGGTGCAGGGCAAATCTCTGCAACTGCAGCTCGGCTTCAGCCACGACGTGAACTTTGCCATTCCCGAAGGCATCGCCATCGCCACGCCGAAGCCGACCGAGATCGTGATCACCGGCATCGACAAGCAGAAAGTCGGCCAGGTCGCCGCCGAGATCCGCGGTTATCGTCCGCCCGAGCCCTACAAGGGCAAGGGCGTGAAATACGCAGGCGAGTACATCTTCCGCAAGGAAGGCAAGAAGAAGTAGAGGGCTTGAGAGCCATGTCGAGATTAAGTGACCGGACCGCGCGGCGGACGGCGACGGTGCGACGCAAGGTCAAGATTGCGTCGCGGGGACGCGCGCGGCTGTCCGTTTTTCGCTCGTCCAAGCATATCCACGCCCAGCTCATCGATGACGATAAGGGCGTGACCCTGGCCGCCGCCTCTTCGCTCGAGAAGACCCTGCGCGAGGGCGCCAAGACCGGCGCCAACATCGCGGCCGCCAAGGCGGTCGGCAAGCTGCTGGCCGAACGCGCCAAGGAAAAGGGCATCAAGGACGTCGTGTTCGACCGCGGCGGCTATCTCTATCACGGACGCATCAAGGCGCTGGCCGATGCCGCGCGTGAAGGCGGACTGAACTTCTAGATTTAAACGTTGGATCGAACGGGTTAAACACTGATGGCAAACGAACCTCGACGAGAGCCCCGGCGCGACCGCGAACGTGGCGGCCGCGAAGAGCGCGACAGCGAATTCCAGGACAAGCTCGTCCACATCAACCGCGTCGCCAAGGTGGTGAAGGGCGGACGGCGTTTCGCCTTTGCCGCGCTGGTGGTCGTCGGCGACCAGAAGGGCCGCGCCGGCTTCGGCCACGGCAAGGCGCGCGAGGTGCCGGAGGCGATCCGCAAGGCCACCTCGGCCGGCACGGCGCCGGCAAGGTGTTCCTGCGCGCGGCGCCTCCGGGAACCGGCATCATCGCCGGCGGCCCGATGCGCGCCGTGTTCGAGACGCTGGGTATCGCGGACGTGGTGGCGAAGTCGCTCGGCTCGTCCAATCCGTACAACGTGGTGCGCGCGACTTTCGATGCGCTCAAGCATCAGGATTCGCCGCGCTCGGTTGCGGCCCGCCGCAACCTCAAGGTCTCCACGCTGCAATCGCGTCGCCGCGAAGGCGCCGACGAAACCGCGGCGGATTAAGGATATAAGTTATGTCTCCGGCACAGAAAACCATCAAGATCGAGCAGGTGGCGAGCCCCGCGCGGCGTCATCACGATCAGCGCGAAACGCTGGTCGGCTTGGGCCTTAACAAGATCGGCCGCATCAAGGACCTGCCGGACACGCCGTCGACGCGCGGCATGATCCGCAAGATTCAACATCTGGTGCGCGTGGTCGGCGAGGCGAAGTAAGAAGATTAGAGGACGACTACAATGAAACTAAACCAGATCGCCGACAATCCGGGCGCACGCAAGAATCGCATGCGCATCGGCCGCGGCATTGGCTCCGGCATGGGCAAGACCGGCGGCCGCGGCGGCAAGGGCCAGACCGCGCGCTCGGGCGTGCGCATCAAGGGCTTCGAAGGCGGCCAGATGCCGTTGCACCGGCGCCTGCCTAAGCGCGGCTTCCGCAACACCTCGTTCGCGATCCGGCTCAATGAGACCAATCTCGGCAAGGTGCAGACGGCGATCGACGCCGGCCTGATCGATGCCAAGGCGCCCATCGACGTCGCGGCCATGATCAAGGGCGGGCTGATGCGCCGCGCCAAGGGCGGCGTGAAGCTGCTCGGCGGCGGCGAGCTCAAGAGCAAAGCCGATTTCGCGGTGCATGGCGCGTCCAAATCGGCCATCGCGGCGGTCGAGAAGGCCGGCGGTAGCGTCAAGATCCTGGCGCCGAAGAAGGAAGTGGACGCCGAGCCCCGCGGCAAGAACAAGCGCATGGCGCTGGAAGCGGCCAAGGGCGGCGATAAAGGCGGCGGCAAGGCCAAGGGCGACAAGGGCGGCAAGGCCAAGGCGCCGGCCGCCGAAGGCGCGGAGAAGGCTGAGTAGGTCCTCCTTGCCCGCACCCGCGGGCGAGCACGTCAAGCTTGGACTTCCGTTCGGCAGTTCCGAGCATATCTAGAGGATCGACGATGGTTAGGCGCGGCGGCAGGAGCGACTGATGGTCTCTGCAGCAGAACAACTGGCAGCCAATCTCAATTTCGGCGCATTGGCCAAGGCCGAAGAG
>JACQDO010000127.1 GCA_016201085.1 Hyphomicrobiales bacterium
ACCTAATGCGATCAAGACCATAAGACGATTCCGGGGGCCAAAACGGCCCGGCGCCGCCACAAAACATCAAAAAATATTTTTATCGTGCCGGGTTGCCGGGCCGCCGGGCGGCGGCGCGCAAGCTTTATGCCCGCCCAATCCCGGCGCGGCCGCGCGCTGGCGTTACTTCGGCGGCGCGCTGCGAATGTTGCCCCACGGATCGGCCGGTTTTTTCTTGTCGGGGATCGCCTGCATGGTCGATTTATATTTATCGTCGATGGCTTTTTGCTTTTCTTTTTCTTCCGGCGTCAGCGTGCGGGTGGTGTCCGGATTCAAGGTTATTCCCGGCATGAATTGCGCCGACGCGGCACCGCTCAGCAGCGCCAGCACGGCCGCCGCGCCCATCAACTTGCAGAACGAGTTCCAGGCCTCAGGTCCGGTCATATCGGCAGCCCTAATGATCCGTGGCCAGCGCGTGCGGCACGTCGGCGTGGCAGGCGCGTCCGCGCTCGTTCCACAGCCAGCCGCATTTGCTGCAGCCGCCGAGCGACAGGCCGACGACCAGCAGGCAGAGGATGGCGGTCAGGCGCGTGGACATCGGCCGAGTCTAGCGCATTACCGCCGCGCCCGCGAGGGGCGGTTCAGCCATTGGCAGCCCGCGGCATGCTGTCGAAACCGATCTCGAGTACCGACTTGCCGTTGGCATTCACAACGATCATTGACCACCCCGATAAATCTTGAATGCCGGGATGGCACATCGCGGCCTTAAGCTCGCGCACTTGCTTGCTGGCCTGCGTCCTGACCGCCACCATGCCGCTCAGCTCAATGCCGGTACTGTCGCTGAACCGGCGCTTGCCGTCGGAGAAATGAAAATAGAAACGCGGCACGCGGCGCGCCCCTGAACGCAACAGGAATTTTCCTCTCCCAGCAGAGCCGAAGGCTGAGGGAACTGCTAGCTACCCGTGATTGTATATTCTTAATTACGCTACTATGCGGCCGGTGCGTTCCGCGTCGCCGATCCATCGGCGCTCGCGCGCCTGCTTGAGCGCTGCGCGCGTTCGTTCGCGGTTTGAAAGGCGTACACGTCCATCCGCAACACGCTGTAGGTCGAGCTGGCATGCAGCCGTTCGGCGCGTGCGTTTTCTCCCGCCGCGCCCAGGGCCGCATAGAGCGGCAGGAGATGCTCTTCGGTCGGGTGGTTCTTGGTCGCGAAGGGCGCGCGCCGCCGATAGTCGATGAGTTCTTCGGTCTGGCCCTTGGTCAGCGCCGCATCGAACCAGTCGGCGAAGCCGTTGACCCAATCCGGCGCCGCATCGTTCGGAGCGTGGCCGCGAAATTCCGACAGATCATGCGTGAAGCTGCCGCTGCCGACGATCAGCACGCCCGCCTCCCGCAACGGCGCCAAGGCGCGCCCCATGCGCAGATGGTGCTCGGGCCCGAGATGCGGCTGCACCGAGAGCTGCAGAACGGGAATGTCGGCTTGCGGAACCATCAGCAGCAACGGCTGTCGACCGCATTGACCGTCGGCACCGCCGTCTCCCAATGCGCCGAGATCACCAGAATGGCCTGGGGACGCTCAAAAGTTTTGCCGACTTGTTGCAGGAAAGTTCGCGCCGGCGTGTCGGTGAGCGGCAAAGTCGGCGCGCCGTGCGACAGGAACAGGCTGGGCAATGTCATGGCATGGTCCCGTTGAGCATTTTCCGGCGAAGCTTGCCCTCGGACTTGATCCGGGGGTGGGAACCGGTTCGCCGTAGAAAATGCGATCAAAAAAGAATCCGGTCGCGGGGCCGGCAGGCCGGCCCCGCCGCCTGGTTCAACGTGAGTGCGCAGCAGCGAGTGTGCCGACGGGATCGCTATCGCGCGACAGACGCAGCGCGAAGGCGCCGTCGCCGAGCAAGGCCTGCGCGAGCAGCGCCACGGTCCAGAACAGCGGGAATTCCCAGCCGCCGTTCTGGGCGGTGAACAGCCAGCCGTTGCCGATATGCTGCAACGTCGCGCCGATCATGATCGGCAGCAGCAGCAGCGATATGGTCCGCGTCTTCACGCCTAGAAGCAGCGCGAGCCCGCCGCCGATCTCGCCGGCGATCACCAGATAAGCAAAGAAGCCGGGATAGCCGATGCTCTGGAAGTAGCCGACGGTGCCGGGGATGGTGAAAACGAAGACTTTGAGCAAGAGGCCGTGGGCCAGGAAGAGAAGGCCGAGGCTGACGCGCAGCAGCAGCGCGGCATAGGGGGCGGTGCGGGTATCGATCATGGGTGTCTCCTGTTTCTATGGCTCCCTTATGATCTATTCTTATCGGTGTGATAATATGGTATCTATTAATTACAGCTCATACTTATAGAATGAGATAGCCGATGCTGGACCGCCTGACCGGGTTGGAAGTGTTCGCGAAAGTCGCCGCCGCCGGCAGCTTTTCAGCCGCCGGCCGCGCACTGGGCCTGTCGCAGACCATGGTCACCAAGCACATCGCCGCGCTCGAGGCCCGCCTGGGCGTGAAGCTCTTTCACCGCAGCACCCGCCGGCTCTCGATCACCGAGGCCGGGCGCAGCTACCTCGAAGCCTCCGAGCGCATTCTCGCCGACATCGAAGCGGCCGAAGCCGCCGTAGCCGCCGATCGCTTCGAGCCGAGGGGCTTGCTCCGCCTCAACGCGCCGGTCTCGTTCGGCACGCGGCAAATCGCACCGCTGCTCTCGGAGTTCGCGCAGCGTCATCCGTCGGTGACCGTCGAGCTCGGCCTCAACGACCGTCTGGTCGATCTCGCCGACGAAGGCTGGGATCTGGCGATCCGGATCGGCAGTCTCAGCGATTCAAGTCTGATCGCCCGGCGCATCGCGGCTTGCCGCACGGCCGTATGCGCGGCGCCGTCTTATCTTGCCGCGCGCGGCCATCCGCGCACGGTCGCACACTTGCCAAAGCACAATTGTCTTGGCTACACGCTGTCGCGCATAACCGGCGTCGACCGCTGGGCGTTTGGCGCGCGGGGCGAAATCGCCGTTGCCGTTTCCGGCAACCTGCGCGCCAACAATGGCGATGCCCTGCGCGCCGCTGCGATCGCGGGCCAGGGCCTTGCCTATCTGCCGACCTTCATGGTTGCCGACGACTTGCGCGCCGGCACGCTGGTCGCGCTCGATCTCGATCAGCCGACCGTCGAGTTCGGCGGCATCTATGCCGTCTTTCTGCCGGACCGTCATCCGGCGGCAAAAGTGCGCGCCTTCATCGACTTTATCGCTCACCGCTTTGCACCCGAGCCGCCCTGGGATCGTGATTTCGTGCCGCCCGCCACCGGCGCGCTCGCGACAGCTTGAACGAGTCTACGCGCGCTTCGTTGGCTCCGCATCGAAACGCCCGCGCGCTTCGGCAATCGCGGCGCGGTGCTTGCGCGCCCACAGGCTCAAACCATTCACTGGCTCGAGCAGCGAGCGGCCGAGCCGGGTCAGCTCATAGTCGACGCGCGGCGGCACGGTCGGGAACACGGTGCGGGTGACCAGGCCGTCGCGCTCCAGGCCGCGCAACGTGAGCGTCAGCATGCGCTGCGAAATGCTGCCGAGCGCGCGGCGCAATTCGTTGAAACGCTTGGGCCCGCCGCCCAAGGTCGAGACCACCAGCACGGTCCATTTGTCGCCGACCCGCGCCAGCACTTCGCTGACCGCGCGGCAGTCCTCGGGCACGTGCAGGTTACCCGGTAACAGACGTGTGCCTTCTTGCGCGTTTCGCACGGTCACCTAACTAGCCTCAGTATTCATTCGTAACCAAGAAACTAGGGGTTCCCATGACCGCGTTCAAGTCCAAGTTCAAGCTCGGCCTTATCGTCGGCAGCAACCGGCGCCAGTCGATCAACCGCGCGCTGGCGCAGGCGCTCGCCAAGCTCGGTGGCAGCGCTTTCGACGCCAAATTCATCCAGATCGACGATCTGCCCATGTACAATCAGGATCTAGAAGCCGCCCTGCCCGACAGCGTGACGCGCTTCAAGGCCGAGGTCGAAAGTTCCGACGCCATTTTGTTCGTGACGCCCGAGCACAGCCGCTCGATTCCGGCCGTGCTCAAGAATGCCATCGACTGGGGCACGCGACCCTGGGGCAAGAACTCCTGGACCGGCAAGACCGCCGCCGTCACCGGAACGTCGCAAGGCGCGGTCGCCACCGCGGTGGCGCAGCAGCATCTGCGCGCGATTCTTGGCGACATCGGCATGGTGGTGATGGGCGGCGAAGCCTATATCGGCTTCAAGCCGGGCCTGGTCGACGAGCAGCACGCCATCGCCGACGACAGCGTGCGCAAGTTCCTGCAAGCCTTCGTCGATCAGCTCGCCGTGCTGACCGGCAAATTGTCGGCTAAGATCGCGCCGCGCGCCGCGGCTTAATCTGAGGGTACCGTGTCATGTCCATCCGTCCCATCAAGCGCATCGTGCAGTCGCAACCGACCATCGAGGGCGCCGGCGTCAAGCTGCGCCGCGCCTTCGGCTTCGGCGACACCGCCGAGACCGATCCGTTTTTGCTGCTCGACGATTTCCGCAACGACCGGCCGGCCGATTATCTCGCCGGCTTCCCCTGGCATCCGCATCGCGGCATCGAGACCGTGACCTATATTCTGTCGGGAACCGTCGAACATCGCGACAGTCTCGGCAGCCACGGCACGCTTGGCGCCGGCGACGTGCAGTGGATGACGGCGGGCCGCGGCATCATGCATCAGGAAATGCCGCAGGGCGACGCGCAGGGCCGCATGCACGGCTTCCAGCTCTGGGCCAACCTGCCGTCATCGCTGAAGATGACGGCGCCGCGCTACCAGGACGTCAAGGCGGCCGAAGTGCCCGAGGTCACCGACGACGACGGCACGCATGTGCGCGTGGTGTGCGGCGAGTTCTGGGGCAAGAAGGGCCCGGTCGAAGGCGTCGCCGCCGATCCGCGCTATCTCGACGTGTTCGTGCCGCCAAACCGGCGTAAGACGCTGAAAGTCGAAACCGAACGCCATGCCTTCGCCTATGTGTTCGAGGGCGACGGCTCGTTCCGCTCAGCCTCGCAGCCGCAGGGCGTGCTGACCGAACGCCAGGTCGGCGGCGAGGAAATCGTCGCGCGCGAGCGCGCCGGCAACCGCTCGCTGGTGCTGTTCGACAGCGGCGACGAAGTCACCGTACAGGCAGGCCCGCACGGCATCCGCTTTTTGCTGGTGTCGGGCAAGCCGATCCAGGAGCCGGTCGCCTGGTACGGCCCGATCGTCATGAATACGCAGGCGGAATTGCAGCAAGCCGTTTCCGAGCTGCGCGCCGGCACGTTCATCAAGGGCTGAGCGGCGTTCCCAGTGGGCTTCCGCCCACAGTGGCGGAAATGTTAGCCTTGCCTGCTCGGGAACTGCTGCAACCGGCGCCCGTACGTCCTCGTCTAGAAGGATGACGGAGCGCCCGATCAGGGAGAACTTCACCATGCGCTTTTCGCGAATCGTAACACCGTTGCTGTGCGGCGCGGCGCTGACGCTGGGCCTCGGCGCCGCCGCGCCGGCGGAAGAGCTGCGCCTCGGCTTTATCGCGCCGATGACCGGCCTGTTCGCCCAGGTCGGCAAGGACATGAGCGACGGCTTCAACATGTATCTCGAGGAACACGGCAACAAGCTCGGCGGCATGGACGTGAAATTCATCGTCGAGGACGACCAGGCCAAGCCCGATCTCGGCGTCACCAAGGCCAAGAAGCTGATCCTCAACGACAAGGTACACATGTTCATCGGCGGAGTGCTGGCCTCCACCGGCTACGCGCTGGCGCCGGTGAGCACCGCCGAGAAGACCATCTATATCCCGTCGATTCCGGCGGCCGACGATCTCACCCAGCGCGAGGCCGGCAAGTATCCCTATTTGATCCGCACCGGCTGGTCGTCGTCGCAGCCCAACCATCCGTACGGGCAATGGGCGTGCGAGCAGGGCTACAAGAAGATCGCCATCGTCGCCGCCGATTATGCCTTCGGCTACGAGCAGGCCGGCGGCTTCCAGAAGGCGTTCGAGGATTGCGGCGGCAAGATCGTGCAGAAAATCTGGCCGCCGCTCGGCAACAAGGATTTCGGGCCGTACATTCCGACCATCAAGGCGGACGCCGACGCCGTGTTCTCGCTGATGGTGGGGCCGATGGCGGCGCAATTCCCCAAGCAGTTGCGCGGGGCCGGCTACAAGAAGCCGATCCTCGGCGGCGGCACCAGCTATGACGAGTTCGCCCTGCCCTTCATGGGCGACGAAGTGGCGGGCGATTTCTCCGCGCTGCAATACAGCGCCGCGCTCACCACGCCGGCGAACGAAGCCTTCGTAAAAAAATACCGCGCCAAATACGGCAAGGTGCCGTCCTATTTCTCGGAGAGCAATTACACCACTGCGCAGTTGATCGACGAGACGATCAAGAAAGCCGGCGGCAAGTGGCCGGGCGCCGAACAGTTCGTCAAGACCATGCAGGGCCTCAAGATCGAGGCGGTGCGCGGCCCGGTCAGCTTCGACGAGCTGCGCAACCCGGTGCAGAACATCTACATCAAGAAAGTCGAGAAAAAGAAGATGTTCGGCTACGAAAAAGACGAGCTCTGGAACACGGTGATCAAAACCTATCCGGCCGTCAGCCAGTTCGGCAGCTACGGCAAGGAAGCCTTCCTCAAGCAGCCGGTCTACAGCCGCGAGTTCCCGCCCTGCAAGAACTGCGAATAGCAGCGCATTCGCACGCCAAATATAAAAACCCCGGCCTGGCGCCGGGGTTTTTCGTTGGGCAAGGGCTTGTGTGGGCCACGGCCCGCCTCGCTCAACCACAGTCGCGCTATGGTTTGCGTCAGCGCCAATGCTAGGATTTCGCGTCGGACGTGACGACCCGCACATCCAGCCGACAATGGATGGCGAAGGAACTCATCGGGAGGACGCGATGAAGGACACCACGCTACCGCGAATTTCGCTTCTCTGTCTTGCCGGCGCGTTTGCGCTCGCTGCATTGACCGCGGCGTCCGCGCAAGCGCAGGCGCCCGAACTGAAGATCGGCTTTCTGGCGCCGCGCACGGGCATCATCACCCAGCTCGGCACCGACATGGTCAACGGTTTCCAGATGTACCTGGACGAGCACGGCGGCATGCTCGGCGGCGCCAAGGTGACGTTCATCGTCGAAGACGACAGGGGCACCGTCGACGGCGACGTGGCTATGGCCAAGAAGCTTATCCTGCAAGACAAGGTGGACATGCTGGTCGGCGCGGTGCTTGGCACGGCAGCCTACGCACTGGCGCCGGTTTCGAACCAGGCAAAGACGCTCTTCATCGGCACCATCACCACCGGCGACGACATTGCCCAGCGTCAATCCGACAAATTTCCGTACACCGTCTTCTCCACGTGGGTATCGTCGCAGCCGACCCATGCGCTCGGGCAATGGGCTTGCGAGCAAGGCTATAAGCGCGTCTCCGCGATCGGCACCGATTACGCCTTTGGCTACGAACAAGTTGGCGGGTTCCAGAAGGCCTTCGAGGATTGCGGCGGCAAGGTCGTGCAGAAAACCTGGGTGCCGTTCGGCAACAAGGATTTCGGGCCGTATATTCCGGGCATCAAATCCGACCTCGACGCCATCTTTTCGTTGATGGTCGGACCGATGGCGCTGCAATTCCCCAAGCAGCTGCGCGCATCCGGCAACAAGACGATCATTCTGGGCGGCAGCACCAACTATGACGAGTTCGCCCTGCCCTTCATGGGCGACGAGGTCATCGCCGACGTCTCGGCGCACGTCTACAGCGCGGCCTTGCAGACGCCGGCCAACGAAGCCTTCGTCAAGAAATACCGCGCCAAATACGGCAAGGTGCCGTCGTATTATTCGGAAGCCAATTACGCCACTGCCATGTGGATCGACAAGACTCTGGCGAAGCACAACGGCAAGTATCCTGGGCCGGCCGAGTTCATCAAGGCGATGGCAAGCATCGAGATCGACCCGCCGCGCGGTCCGGTGCGACTCGACCTCGCGACCAAGAGTCCGATCCAGAACATCTACATCAAGAAAGTCGAGAAGAAGAAGATGTTCGGCTACGACAAGGACGAGCTCTGGAACACCGTGCTCAAGACCTACACCAACGTCAGCACATACTGGAAATACGACCCGGCGAAGTTCAAGGCGCAGCCGGTCTACAGCCGCGATTTCCCGCCCTGCAAGTACTGCGACTAGCAGCGCATGATCCCGAAAAGTGGGAACCGGTTTTCGGGAAAGATCATGCGCAAATAATAAGATCCGCGCTACTGGCGCCGCTCATAAATACAAAACCCCGGCCCGGTGCCGGGGTTTTTTGTTGCGGAGCTGCCGCGCCGGTTCGCGACCCGATGAATTGCCTACTTGCGGATGGCCGCCTGCTGCAACTCACGCCGAAACTCGTCGCGTTTTTCGTGCACCGAGGCAATGACCAGCCCGGTCGCCATTCCCAATCCGATCAGCGCGGCCTCCGACAATTGCAGGCTTGCCTCGATGGTTTCCGGCACGGCGTCGGTGACGCCGATCGTATAGAGATGGCGGGCGTGGACGGCGTCGCGCGCGCGCGAGACGACGACGATATCCGTTCGCACGGCGCGCACCTGTCTTACGATCTCGTCGATGGCTTTCTCCGCCGCGACCGTGACGATCACGGCTCGCGCGTCCGCCAGACCGCAACTCTTGAGGAATTCCAGGTGCGTTGCGTCACCGTAGAATACCTCGCGCCCGCTGCTCCGGTGTTGCGGGACGGCATCGGCATCATGATCGACGGCAATATAACGGACGTTGTGCCGCTCGAGCATCGAGCAGACTACCTGTCCAACGCGGCCGTATCCGACGACGATCGCATGGCCGCTACCGCCGCTCGGTGCGACGGCAAGTTCGGGAGCGAGCGCGTTGTGGTCGGCGAATTTCGGCGCCAATCGCCGTGCGACGTGAGAGAGCACCGGAATGAATGCCATCGTGATCGAGGTCATGGCCAAAGTGAAACGCGATACATCGGCGCCTATAACCCCGAGCGCCGTCGCCAGTCCGATGCCGACGAA
Organism: Hyphomicrobiales bacterium; assembly: GCA_016201085.1. Classification (GTDB taxonomy): domain Bacteria; phylum Pseudomonadota; class Alphaproteobacteria; order Rhizobiales; family Xanthobacteraceae; genus Pseudolabrys. Next base: position 8,970 of record JACQDO010000127.1, read on the forward strand.
GGCGAACTCGCCGCCGGGACCCAGCAGAAGTCCCGTTTCGACCGCCGCCGACCATGGCAGGCGAAAGATGCGCGTGAGGCCGGCGAGCAGGATGGACTTGATGCCGATGAGGCCGACGACCGAGGCGAACAGCCACAATGGCTGGCGCGCCACTTCGCGGACATCGAGGCTCATGCCGACGGTAAAAAAGAACAAGCCAAGCAGCAGTCCCTTGAAAGGACCGATGGTTGTTTCGATGGCCTTGCGGAACTCCGTCTCGGCAAGCAGCAGGCCGGCGATGAAGGCTCCCAGCGCCATGGACAGTCCGGCAACGGCCGCGATCACCCCGGTGCCGATGATCACGAACAATGCCGCCGCTACAAATAGCTCGCTGGTCCCGCTGGAGGCGACCAGACGAAAAAGCGGTCGCAAGAACAACCGGCCGACGATCACAATCGCCGTAATGGCCAGCGTCGCGTTCGTGAGCGCCAGCAATAGGCTAGCCATGACCGAACTGCTCGCGCCGGTACCGAGAATGGAGACAAAGAGCAAAACCGGTATCACCGCCAAGTCTTGCGCCAAAAGCACGGAAAAACTGGCGCGTCCGGCAGTCGTGGCAAGGCGTCCCTGGTTGGAGAGAACCTCGACAACGATCGCTGTCGACGACAAGGCAAGGCAGGCGCCGAGGACGATCGACACGGCGGGGGCGTTGCCGGCCAGAAAGGCGATGCCGCCGATGATGGCGGCCGAAAGGATGATCTGCAGGCTGCCGAGCCCGAACACCAGGCGGCGCATCGCCTTCAATCGTTCGTAGGATAACTCCATGCCGATCAAGAAGAGCAGGAAGACAACGCCAAGCTCGGCAAAGCCGGCGACGTTCTTGGCATCGACGACGGTGACCCAATAGAGAAATGGAAACGCGCCGATGAGCGAGCCCAGGCCCAGCGGACCGAGCAGCGCCCCGGCCGCAAGGTAGCCAAGCACGGGGTTGACCCCCCAGCGGCGCACCACAGGAATAACGACGCCGGCCGTGCCAAGCACCACAAGCGCATCGCTGTAGGCATCAATATTGATCGCTGCTGCCATTCAATCCCACTTGGTTCTCCGACGCCAAATTCGAAATCGGCCGGTCGGCGAGGCTACATGGCCCGGAACGCGCGGAAAAGCTGCACGATCGAGATCGTCACGATCAGCAGGCCCACGGCGATCATCAGACCGCGCGCGGGCACGCGCTTGACGATCCATCCGCCGAATGGCGCCGCCAGCACGCCGCCGAGAACGAGCGGAATGAGATGCTCCAGCGACGAGGCGCCAAGTTCGGCAAAGAATGTGGTCGCCGCCGCGACGGCCACGAAGAATTCGGTGGTATTGACCGAGCCCACGGCGTGGCGCGGCGCATGCCCCGAGCCGACCAGCGTCGTGGTGGTCAGCGGTCCCCAGCCGCCGCCGCCGCTGGCGTCAAGAAATCCCGCGACAAATCCGAGCGGCTCCGTCCAGCCGGCGAGCTTGCGCGGTACCAGCGCGATCCGCATCGATTTCCAGAGAATATACAGTCCCATGATCAGCAAATAGCCGTAGACGAAACGGCGCGCGGCGGTGACGTCGATGTTCGAAAGAATCCAGGCGCCCAAAATGGCGCCCAGTACGCCGGCCACGCCGAGGCGCGCCACCATCCGCCAGTCCACATTGCGATGATAGATGTGCGAGGCCGCCGATGCGCCGGTGGTGAATATCTCGGCGGTATGCACCAGCGCGCTGGCCTGGGCCGGCGGCAGGCCGATGGCCAGCAGCGCGGCGTTCGTCAGCACGCCGTAGGCCATGCCGAGCGCACCGTCGACCAGTTGTGCTACGAATCCGACGACGAAGAAAAGCCACCAGGTATCCATGGAAATTGCCCTCTGGGCGATCCTAGCGGAGGCAACGCTGTAAGATCAAACAAGGCCGGCGCATCGTCGCGACGCGTTACGCATCGAACTCGACAGGTGATGAAACATGAATCTGTCCTACGCGCAAAACATGGAAGATTATCATTTGTCGCTTGCCTTCGCCGGGCAAGCGACCGGCAGCTATATCGATATCGGTGCCGGGCATCCGGTGGCCGACAATGTGTCGTTTTGG
>JACQDO010000133.1 GCA_016201085.1 Hyphomicrobiales bacterium
GATCCTGCTGCGAGCGGAGTCGCCACACCAGCCAATTTACTTTGCCCGCGAAAATACAGGTCACATCGTCAGTGGAACGATCAAGTTCCCGCCCGGGCACGACTTGCTTGCGGATTGTATCGACGAATGCGTGAAGGTGGGCGAGACTGCAACATGGGGCCGCACTGGTCCCCAGCTTTTCCAGTCAATGGTGAAAAAATACGGACTTGAGTCGCTGGCCCTTTCCTACGAGACGACCTATCCCATTCCCTGGCGTGAGATCGCCATACTCTTCGATCCGGCACGCGTTGATGAAGCTGTCGCCAGATGTGCGCACGCCAACTTCCTTCACCTATATAACGAGATTTGGCGTCAATCTCAGATTCCAGTCGACCTGCGTCCTCCCGAGGGATCATATTTAGACAGGCTCGTTGCACGTCACCGCATAGACATTGGAAACGATCGTAGGATGGATTTCGACGACATAGCGAAGCGGCTAGCATGGACAGCAAACACGTAAAGAGTCGAGAATTCGGCGAATGACGCCTCTTGGTACTAAGCGGCTATTCCGTGACTGCTGTAGCTAGTCCGCTTTTGGAGGCTAAGTAGACGTTGGCTAACATTCTTTCACTTGTCTGATTTGATTTATGACTGCGTGCCCTAGTTAATTTTGATCTTCGCCGCCTCGATCACCGGCCTCCACCGCGCGACCTCTCTGTCGATCAGTGCGCGGAATGCTTGCGGCGACGAGCCGACCGGCGTCATCAACTGCGTCGCCAATTTGTCGCGCACATCCTTGCGCTGGATGATCTCGACCACGTCGCGGTTGATCGCCGCGACGATCGCTGGCGGCGTGCCGCCGGGCGCGATCAGGCCGTTCCAGGCGTCGGCTTCGACATCGATGCCGGCTTCCTTCAGCGTCGGCACATCCGGCAAATAAGGCGAGCGCTGCGAGGTCGACACCGCGAGTATTTTCACCTTGCCGGCAGCCGCCTGCGGCGTCACTGAAATGGCCGGCAGGCAGGCGATCTGCGCATCGTTACGGATCACCGCGGTGATCGCCTGCGGCGAAGACGGATAGGGCACGTGCACCAGCGGGGCGCCGGCCTTCAGCGCGATCGCCTCCATCGCCAGATGCGACAGCGAGCCGTTGCCGATCGAGGCGAAATTGTATTTGCCCGGATTGGCCTTGAGCAGCGCCACCAGTTCGGCGACGTTGTCGACATTAAGCTGCGGGTTGACGGCGAGCGCGCTCGGCTGCGTGACCAATTGGGTGATCGCCGCGATGTCCTTAGCCGGGTCATAGGGCAGCTTGGCAAACAGCAAAGTATTGATGGCCAGCGGCCCGCCGATGCTGATGCCGAGCGTGGCGCCGTCGGCCGTAGCCTTCGCCACCAGATCGGTGCCGAGATTGCCGCTGGCGCCCGGCCGGTTCTCGACCAGGAAGGCGCTGGCCGGATATTTCCGCGCCAGCCCCTCCGCCACCAGCCGCGCCACGATATCGGGCGTCGATCCCGCGCCGAAGGGAACCACGATGCGCACGGTATTTGCCGGCCAAATTTGCGCCATTCCCGGCAGGGTGGCGGCGAGCAGCAGACAAAGCGACAGTATGGCGCGTTGGAACATGGCCGAGGTCCGGGCTTGCGGGTCCCGAACATATCCTATGCGGCGGCGAAGCTTGCAATGACCGCCGCCATCGCCTCTACTGCGGCGCCCATCGCCGGGCGGATAATATCGTGAGCGTTATCATGGGCTTTAGCGTCCTTATCCTCGGTCTGCTGGTCTTCCTCGTCACGCATTTGTTCGTGACCATGCGCGAAAAGCGCGCCGCCGCCATCGAGCGGCTGGGCCTCAACACCTATCGCGCCATGTTTACCATCGTCTCGCTCGCCGGCCTGGCGCTGATCGTGTGGGGCTATGCCGACAGCCAGGCGCATCAGTGGATCCAGGTCTGGTCGCCGCCCGCCTTCATGCGGCACATCACCGTCGGCCTGATGCTGCCGGCGACCATCGTGCTGGTGGCCTATTTTCTGCCGAGCCATGTCAAGGCGTGGACGAAGCATCCGCTGCTGCTGGCGGTGAAGACCTGGGCCTTCGCGCATTTATTGGTGAACGGCGATCTCGCCTCGATCCTGATGTTCGGCGTGTTCCTGGTCTGGGGCGTCTATGCCCGCATCGCCGCCAAGAAGCGCGGCGACATGGGCTTCACCACGCCGCCGGCCGGCTGGACCAACGACATTATCGTTGTGCTGATCGGCATCGTCGTTTATCTCGCGCTGGGTTATGCGTTCCACCCCATGGTCCTCCACCATCCGGTGTTCGGGAGATAGCGCATGATCCCGAAAAGTGGATGCCGGTTTTCGGATAAGATCATGCGCAAATGAGGTAAGCTTTGTCTGTTCAGTCCGATGTCAGGCGGCTGACCGCACCCGATATTCTCGCGCGCAAGGGCGGCGAGCCGATCGTCTGTCTCACGTCGTATCACGCGCATACCGCCGCCGTCGTCGACAGACATTGCGACGTCATCCTGGTCGGCGACTCGCTCGGCATGGTGATGCACGGCTTTGAATCGACCGTGCCCGTCACCCTCGAGATGATGATCCTGCAAGGCCACGCGGTGATGCGTGGCAGTAAGCGCGCGCTGGTGGTCATCGACATGCCGTTCGCCTCCTATGAGACCTCGAAAGAGCAGGCCTTCGTGAGCGCCGCGCGCGTGCTCAAGGAAACCGGCTGTGGTGCCATCAAGCTCGAAGGCGGCAAGCGCATGGCGGAGACCATCGCCTTCCTGGTCGAGCGCGGCGGTGCTGGTGCTCGAGGACATGCTGGGCTTAAGCCCGCGGGTGCCGAAATTCGTCAAGCGCTATAGCGATCTCGGCCCCGGCATCGACAAGGCGGTGGCCGATTACGCCGCCGAGGTGCGGTCCCGCGCCTTCCCGGGGCCGGAGCACGTCTATGCGATGAAAAAGAAGCCGTAGCCGTCCCGGGCGAGCGAGCGCAGGCTGGGTCCGGGGACGACAGGTAGTTAAAGCCCTGAATATTAATGATTATTGCCGCAAGCTTTGCCTTGCGTCCGCCACATCGTTAGGTTACGCCGCACTTCGCCTGGCGGGGGCGGATTTTGGGGTTGGAGCTTTTCGTGTCCGATATTTTTCATGAAGTCGACGAGGAAGTCCGGCGCGATCAGCTCAAAAAGCTTTGGGACCGCTACAGCATCTACATCGTCGCGGCCGCCGTTCTGATCGTCGCCGGCATCGCCGCCTGGCGCGGCTACGAATATTGGGTGGCGCAGAAAGCCGCAGTCGCCGGCGCCGCCTTCGAAGCGGCGGCGAGCTTGAGCGCGCAGGGCAAACATGCCGAGGCGGAGGCCGCCTTCGCCAAGATCGTGACCGAGGCGCCGGAGGGCTATCGTGTGCTGGCGCGCTTCCGCGCCGCCGCCGAGCTGGCGCAGGCCAAGCCCGCCGATGCCGCGAAGGCCTACGACGATCTCGCCGCCGATAGTTCGCTCGGCTCGACCTGGCAGGACCTGGCCGCGATCCGCGCCGGTCTGCTGCTGGTGGACAGCGCGCCGCTCGCCGACATGCGCCGGCGGCTCGATCCGCTCGCCGAGCCGGGCCGTAGCTTCCGCCACACCGCGCGCGAACTGCTGGCGCTGTCGGCCTGGCGTAACCGCGACATGGCGGCCACCCGCCGCTACCTCGAGATGATCGCCACCGATGCCGAGACCCCCGCTTCCACCCGCCAGCGCATCGATGTGCTGTCGGCATTGATCGCCGGCGGCGGGAGTAGTTAGCGCATGATCCCGAAAAGCATGTCCTCGACCCCGATCAGGGATGGGAACCGGTTTTCGGATAAGATCATGCGCAATAAAAAGGACTGCGCATGCCCCGCATGAACCGCATCGTGTTGCTGGTCGGACTGCTCGCGCTGACGCCGCTGCTCAGCGCCTGCGCCGACTTCGACATGGACAAGCTCGACGTGTTCGGCCTCAACGAAAAGAAGAAGCTGCCGGGCGACCGCAAGGAGGTGTTCCCGGGCGGCGTGCCGGGCGTCAGCCAGGGTATTCCGCAGGAATATATCAAGGGCAACCAGCAGCAAGTGAATGAGCCGACATTGCCGGTCGAGCCGGAAAAATCCGCTACTGCGGCTAAACCGGGCAAGCGGACCGCCGCAGTCCAGTCGGCGGACGAGCCAAGGCCGAAGCTCAAGCGCAAACCAAAGCCGAAGCCGCCGCAGCCGGCCGCTCAGCAGGAACAACAGGCGCCGCAGCAGGCGCAATCGCCTAACCAAGGCATGGCGCCCTGGCCGTCGACGCCGGCGCCCGGCACCTCCGCGCGCTAAGAACCCGTCATTCCGGGGCGTTCGCGGAAGCGAGCGAACCCGGAATCCAGAAACATGCGCAGGTTATGCATCTGAATTTCGGGTCCGGCGCTCACGCGCCGTCGCGGAATGACGCTGTTCTTTTTCATAAGAAATTGAGAAAAGAATATCTATGACCTTCACCGTCGCCATTGTCGGCCGGCCCAATGTCGGCAAATCGACGCTGTTCAACCGGCTGGTCGGCCGGCGCGTCGCGCTGGTCGACGACCGGCCGGGCGTCACCCGCGACCGCCGCGAGGGCGAAGCCAGGCTCGGCGATCTCGATTTCACCGCGATCGATACCGCCGGCCTCGAACAGGCGGCGCCCGAGAGCCTGCCCGGCCGCATGCGCGCGCAGACAGAAACCGCCATCGCGCAGGCCGACGCGATCTTCTTCATGATCGACGCGCGCACAGGACCGATGCCGGCCGACCGCGCCTTCGCCGAACTGGCGCGCAAATCCGGCAAGCCCACCGTGCTGATCGCCAACAAGATGGAGGGCACCGCCGGTGAGAGCGGGCGGTTAGAGGCATATTCGCTCGGCCTCGGCGATCCGGTGGCGATCTCGGCCGAGCATAACGAGGGCCTGGTCGATCTTTACGATGCGCTGCGCGCGGCGCTGCCGGAGCGGACCGCAGCGGCCGCAGCGGAGGCGGCGGAGCCGTCGGGACCGCATCCGATCCGCGTCGCCATTGTCGGGCGGCCCAATGCCGGCAAGTCGACGCTGGTCAACCGGCTGATCGGCGAGGAGCGGCTGCTCACCGCGCCGGAGGCCGGCACCACGCGCGATTCCATCGCCGTCGATCTCGACTGGCGCGGCCAGAAATTCCGCGTGCACGACACCGCCGGCCTGCGCCGCCGCTCGCGCATCGACGAAAAGCTGGAAAAGCTGTCGGTGGCCGACGCGCTCAACGCCGTGCGCTTCGCCGAGGTGGTGGTAGTGCTGCTCGACGTCGAGAACGCCTTCGAGGAGCAGGACCAGCGCATCGCCGATCTGGTCGAGCAGGAAGGCCGCGCCATCGTCATCGCGGTCAATAAATGGGACCTGCAGGAGAAGACCGTGGGCGCCATCGGCCGGCTGCGCCAACAGGCCGACGAGAAACTCATGCAGATCAAAGGCGTGCCGCTGGTGGCGGTCTCCGCCATGACTGGCGAAGGCCTCGACCGCCTGATGCAGGCGATCGTCGATGCGCATGCGGTCTGGAACAAGCGCGTGTCGACCAGCGCGCTCAATCGCTGGTTCGAAGCCGCCGTCAGCGCGCATCCGCCGCCGGCGGTGTCGGGACGACGGCTGCGGCTCAATTACATCACGCAGGCCAAGACGCGGCCGCCGAGCTTCGTGGTGTTCTGCACGCGCGCCGACGCGCTGCCCGACGCCTACAAGCGCTATCTGTTGAACTCGCTGCGCGAGAGCTTCGAGCTGCCCGGCACGCCGATCCGCCTGACGCTGCGCGAGAAGGACAACCCATTCAAAGGGCGGGCGAAGCGGAAGCATTGAAGCGCGGCCGGCGGTGGCGCCCATCCGCCATGAGCCGATGCCGTTATTTACGCGCGCAGATCGCGTTCATGCCTTGGGCCGGTCCGCATTTGGCCGAGGTTGCCTGCACGACCGGCAGCACCGGTGTCTCGGAGATGCAGACCGCCGAAGCGATGACTTCACCCGCCGGGCAGGTGACAGTGCAGCCGCTGGCGCTGCATTCCAAGGCGTCGAGGCTGATCATACGCAGGCTCGCGCTCGGCCCCGCCGGACCTTGATCGCCCTTCGGTCCCTGATCGCCCTTCGGCCCCGCAATGCCGGCGTCGCCTTTCGGTCCCGCGGATCCCGCCGGTCCCGCCGGCCCCCGATCGCCCGGTTCGCCAGCCATGCCGCGCGGTCCGGGCGGAACGACCGGCCCTTGCGGGCCTTCGAAGCAGCCGGCCAGGAGGAAAGCCGTCGCCATGAGCGCCGGAATCGTCAGAATTCGCATCGTACTCCTCCCCCTGATGAACCTTGCGGCCGCGCTTGGCGGCGAGGCATTGCGTCCGGGCTTGCCGCGAATCTTGCAGGCGAATTTTGCGCGCCGCCTCGCGCCAGCGCAACCCGGATGCGGCGGAGAAATCCGCATTGCTAACGTCTCGGTGAGCGGTAGGAGAATGCGCGGATACGCCGGCCTGAGATGCGAAAGGTCAGGCCGGTGGATGAAAATCGATGAATTTGCCGGCGCGGTAATCGTAGATGCGCCCACTCTCCGCACACTCCGCCAGGCACAGCGGCATAATGGCCGGCGCGACCTGCTCGGGCGTCGGCAGCGTCTGCGGATCGGCGCCGGGAAAAGCCCCTAGATACATGCGCGTGCGGGTCGGTCCGGGCGCGAACAGATTGGCGCGCACAAGCGTGGTCGCGGTTTCCGCCGCGTAAGCGCGTACGATTTCTTCCAAGGCCGATTTCGAGGCCGCGTAAGGCCCCCAATAGGCGCGCCCCATATGCGCCACCGCTGAGGTCATGAACACCGCGCGCCCCGCCGGCGCCGCGCGCAGCAGCGGGTCCATGGTGCGGATGAGCTGCCAATTGGCGGTGACGTTGATCGCGAACACATTGTCCCAGTCCTTCGGCTCGAAATGGCCGAGCGGCGACAGCGGGCCGATCAATCCGGCATTTCCCACCAGCACGTCGAGGCGGCGGTAGCGCTCGTTGAGCGCCAGCGCCAGCCGCGCGATGCCGTCCATGTCTGTGACGTCGAGCGGTACCAGCGTGGCGCTGCCGCCCGCGGCCTTGATCTTGTCGTCGAGTTCTTCCAGCCCGCCGACCGTGCGCGCCACCGCCACCACGTGTGCCCCCGCTTTCGCCAGCTCGACGCTGAGCGCCGCGCCAATGCCGCGCGAGGCGCCGGTGACGAGCGCGATACGGTCGGAGAGGGGGCCAGGCATGCTGCTTCAGTTCGGTGAGATCGATGGCAGCTTAATGCCGAGATTGCCCGCCGCTTGCAACACCTGCGACGGCATATAGGGTTTTTGCAGGAATTGACTGCTCGGCAGCAGTGTGACCTGCTCGGCGTAGCCGCTGGTATAGATCACCGGCACCAGCATATAGCGCAGACGAATTTGCTCGGCCAACTGCCAGCCGTTCATTCCCGGCAGGCGAATATCGGTGAACAGAAGTTCGAGCCGATCGATTGTCGACGTCAGCGCCAGCGCAGCTTCGGCATTGGCCGCCTCCAGCACCTCGAAGCCGGCGAGCGTCATTTCGCGCACGATCATGTCGCGCACCAGATACTCATCCTCAACGATCAGCATGCGCGGCTGATGCATCGTTCCCGTCAACCGATTTGTCCGGCCGCTGCGGCTGCCAATGAAATCGTCGCCCCGGCGGCCGTTTGCTCGGTTTCGGCGGGCGCCCGCGGCAGATAGATGCGCACGCTGGTGCCGCGGTCCGGCTCGCTGACAATTTCGATGCGTCCGTTCGATTGGGTGACGAAACCGTAGACCTGGCTTAAGCCCAGGCCGGAGCCTTCGCCCACTGGCTTGGTGGTGAAGAACGGCTCGAAGGCGTGGCTGAGGACGTCCGGTGTCATGCCGAACCCGTTGTCGCTGACGGTCAGCAGCGCGAAATGACCCTTGAGCGTCTCGCTTTCTCCGAGCAGCGGATCGATGCAATTGCGGCTTTCGATCGATAGGCGTCCGCCGTCCGGCATGGCGTCGCGCGCGTTGACCGCCAGATTGATCAGGGCATTCTCCAACTGGTTGGGGTCGACCTCGATGGGCCAAAGACCGGAACCGAGTCGCAGATCGATTGCGATGTTCTCGCCGATCGCGCGCGGCAGCAGGCCGGACATGCCATCGATCAAGGCATTGGCGTCGAGGCGCTTGGTGGTGAGCGGCTGCCGGCGGCTGAAGGCCAGGAGTTTCTGCGTCAGCGCCGCGCCGCGCGAAGCGCCTTCCAGCGCGCTCTTGATCGAGCGGTGGGCTGCTGGATCGTCGCGGAAGCGCACTTCCAACCGTTCCAGATTGCCGGCGACAATGGTGAGCAGATTGTTGAAGTCGTGCGCGATACCGCCGGTGAGCTGGCCGACGGCTTCCATCTTCTGCGCCTGGCGCAGCATGTCCTCGGTCTTCAGGCGTTCGACTTTTTCCGCCTGCAACGCGGCCAGCGCGGCGTTGCGCTCGTCGATCTGCTGCTTGAGTTCCGCATTCACGCGCTGCAACGCGTCGATCGACGGTATGGCCAGTGCCTTGGGCAGCAGCGGCCACAAGCCGATCGCCGTGACCACCGACAGCGCCGCGGTGACCGCCTTGATCAGCGCCTCGGTGCCGTAGTCCGGCACCCACAGCGTCCAGATCGAGAAGAAATGCGTGGTGCCGCAGGCCAGGATAAATAGCGCGAAGGCCCAGAACACCCAGCCGAAGGCGATGTCGTTGCGATGCGAGACGAAATAGGCGAGTGCCACGGGAATCGAATAATAGGCAATGCCGATCAGCGCGTCGGCCCCGACATGCGTCCAGATCAGTTCCGGCCGCCACAGCAAGCAGATGCCGTGTGGCGACAGGCTGCTGGTTTCCCACAGCTGTTGCAAATATTGCAGCATGGCTGCTCTCCCTGACGCCGGCGCCGCCTTATGGCGATTCAACCGGTCCATTCAATATCGAAAAGACTAGCGCGGTGCCGGCGGAAGTAAAAGTTCTCCCGACTCTCGCCGGGACGCTCTCGACGAAGCAACGCCATTTACGCTGAACGCGACGTTAAATCGCCTCCGCCAGCAACGACAATTGTCGCGGGGCCGCATCCTGCCCGGACTGGTCGGTGAGCGGCGTCGGATAGTCGCCGGTGAAGCAATGATCGGTGAATTGCGGGCGCGCCGCATCGCGCGCCGTAAAGCCCATGGCGCGATAGATGCCGTTGACCGACAGGAAGGCGAGCGAATCGGCGCCGATGAACTTGCGCATGCCTTCCAGGTCGTGCGTGGCGGCGAGCAGCTTGTCGCGCTCGGGCGTGTCGATGCCGTAATAATCCGGATGCGTAATCGGCGGCGAGGCGATGCGGAAATGCACTTCCTTGGCGCCGGCATGGCGCATCATGTCGACGATCTTGCGCGAGGTGGTGCCGCGCACGATCGAATCGTCGACCAGCACGATACGTTTTCCCGCGACCACGGCGCGGTTGGCGGCGTGCTTCATGCGCACGCCCTGATCGCGGATCGACTGTGTCGGCTGGATGAAGGTGCGGCCGACATAGTGATTGCGGATGATGCCGAGCTCGTAGGGAACTCCCGACTCCTGCGCGAAACCGATCGCCGCCGGCACGCCGGAATCCGGCACCGGCACGACGACGTCGGCCTGAGCCGGCGCCTCGCGCGCGAGTTCCGCGCCCATGGTCTTGCGCACATCGTAGACATGGCGGCCGCCGACGATGGAATCGGGCCGCGAGAAATAGATGTATTCGAAGATGCACGGGCGCGCCGCCATTGGCGGGAACGGCTTATGCGACTGCGCGCCGTCCTCGTCGAACACCACCACCTCGCCGTTCTCGATGTCGCGCACATATTTGGCGCCGATCATGTCGAGCGCGCAGGTCTCCGAGGCCAGGATCGGGCAGCCGTCGAGCGTGCCGTAGACCAGCGGGCGGATGCCGAGCGGGTCGCGCGCGCCCACCAGCTTCTTGTTGGTGAGGCCGACGAAGGCATAGGCGCCCTCCAGCTGGCGCAGGCCTTCGACGAAGCGGTCGACGAAACGGTTGCGTTTGGCGCGCGCCACCAGATGCAGGATCACCTCGGTGTCGGTGGTCGACTGCATCATGGCGCCTTCGTGCACCAATTGTTTGCGCAGCGCGATGCCGTTGGTCAGATTGCCGTTGTGGCCGATGGCGAAGCCGCCGCCTTCCAGCTCGGCGAACAGCGGCTGCACGTTGCGCAGGATGGTTTCGCCGGTGGTGGAATAGCGCACATGGCCGAAACGAGACGATGCCGGCGGCTTCCTGGCCGCGATGCTGCAACGCATGCAGGCCGAGCGCGGTGATCGCCGCCGCGTCGGGATGGCCGAAAATGCCGAACACGCCGCACTCCTCGCGCAGGCGGTCGGCATCCGGATCGAATTCGGTGTCGGCCAAGGGCGCGAGGTGGTCGGTGCGTTCTTGCATTGCTACTGCGTTCCGCTGTTGCTCGCCACGATCGCCGGCGCTGGCCGCTCGGAACGCCGACCGGGCGCGTCGGGCGCATCCTCGTCGTCCGGCTTGGGCTTCTTCAACCGTTTCAAGATGGTGCTTTCCGGGTCATCCGGCAACATCGACATCAGCCATTGTCCCGTACTTTGCAGCACGACCTTCGATTTGGCGGCGCGCACCCATTCCGGCTGGCTGCGGTCGGGCACCAGCCATGCGAAAAACAGGAAGGCGACCACCACGATGATCAGCCCGCGGCCGAGCCCGAACAGGAAACCGAGCGTACGGTCGAGCGCGCCGACCCGGCTGTCGAGAATCATGTCGGAGATGCGCACGGTGATGATCGACACGATCAGCAGCGTGAGCAGGAAAATGCCGCCGACGGTGACGCCGGCCGCCACCATGTCGCTGGGGAAGTACTGCTTCGCGATCGGCAGCACGCGCAGATAGGAATAGAGCGTGACCAAAGCGGCGATGCTCCAGGCGGCGATCGACAGGATCTCGCGCATGAAGCCGCGGATCATGGCGAGCAGGCCCGAGATCAGCATGACCGCCAGCAGGATGATGTCGAGCAGCGTAATCGGCATCGGGCTCTCAGGCGCTCCGCAGGTAGGGGCGATCGTCGCCACGTAGTTGGGGCGGCGAATCCGGAAATGCCATAGCGGCTCCCGGACAGGGCGGCAATGTCGGCCCTAAGTGCTTAATTTTAAGCCCGTTTCTGCTCTCACGGCGTGCCCCGCGAGAATGGCCGCTGGAGGCGGTTTCGAGGCCCCGTATATAGCGGGGCGTCAGGGGTCCGTCACCCGTCTTGTCCCCGGTTTTTGCCGGCTGTGCCCCGATTGCCACGCGTGGCCGCCGTCACAACCTTCCGGTTTTTGCGCTGTCATTGTAGGCCGGAATGTCTCTTTCCTACGCCAGCAACCTCTTGTTGTGCCTAAGATGGAGGTCCACCATTGGGGAATGGTTCGCATGGCATAGCCGAGCAAAGCAGGGAATGACGGCGCCGACAAAACCACCCATCATTGGGACGACAGTGGCAGCCTGGAGTGATGCCTTCCGTGGGATTGCGGCTATGCCGGTTCCCGCCGGCATCGCATTTGTGATCCTGCTCGTTCTGACAGTGCTCAACGACATTTTTCTTCCTGATTCGG
>JACQDO010000134.1 GCA_016201085.1 Hyphomicrobiales bacterium
CCGGCTATGCGATGGACGCGCTCAAGCGCGCCATGCGCTGGGACGAACAGGCGTTTGGCCTGCAGTACGATCTCGACGTGTTCATGATCGTTGCAGTGTCCGACTTCAACATGGGGGCGATGGAGAACAAGGGCCTCAACGTCTTCAACGACAAATACGTGCTGGCGAGCGCGGAGACCGCGACCGATGGCGATTATGCCGGTATCGAGGCGGTGATCGCGCACGAATATTTCCACAACTGGACCGGCAATCGCATCACCTGCCGCGACTGGTTCCAGCTCTGCCTGAAGGAAGGCCTGACGGTCTTCCGCGACCAGGAGTTTTCTTCCGATATGCGTTCGCGGCCGGTGAAGCGCATTTCCGATGTGCGTAACTTGCGCGCCGCGCAGTTCATCGAGGATGCCGGGCCCTTGGCGCACCCGGTGCGGCCCGAACAGTATAAGGAAATCAATAACTTCTACACCAGCACCGTGTACGAAAAAGGCGCGGAAGTGGTGCGCATGGTGCAGACCTTGCTCGGCCGCGAAAAATTCCGCGCCGGCATGGATCTCTATTTTGCCCGCCACGATGGCCACGCCGCCACCGTCGAGCATTTCATCCGATGTTTCGCCGACGCCAGCGGGCAAGACCTGACGCAGTTCATGCGCTGGTACAACCAAGCCGGCACACCGGAGGTGACGGTCGGCGGCCGCTTCGATCCCGCGCGCAAGACCTACACGCTCGAATGCAAGCAAAGTATCGCGCCGACGCCCAACCAGCCGACGAAAGAGCCGATGGCGATCCCGCTGGCGCTCGGCCTTGTCGGCAAGGACGGACGCGATCTGCCGCTCCTGTTGTCAAACGGCAAGACGATCGAGCGCGGCGTGCTGGCGCTGAGCGCGCCGGCGCAGACCTTCGAATTCACTGGCCTGGACGAAAAACCGGTGCTCTCGATCAATCGCGGATTCTCCGCCCCAATCAAGCTGGTCAGCGATCTAGACTCGGACGATCTCGCCTTCCTGGCCGCGCACGATGCCGATGCGTTCAATCGCTGGCAGGCGCTGCAGACCATCTCGATGCGGCTGCTGATCGACAATGTCGCCTTGCTGCGCGCCGGAAAATCGCCGCGCGTCGATGACAAGCTGATCGCGGCGCTGGCCGCCGTTCTTGACGATACGACGCTGGAGCCGGCCTTTGTGGCGCTGGCGCTGGCGCCGCCCGGCGAAGGCGATATTGCGCGCGAGATCGGCCACGACATCGATCCGGACGCGGTCCACCGCGCGCGCACCGCATTGCGCGCGAGCATCGGCGACCGCCTGGGCTCGGCGCTGGCCAAAGCCTATGACCGCATGGCCGTTGCCGGCCCCTACTCGCCCGATGCGACCGGCGCCGGCCGTCGCTCCCTGCGCAATGGCGCGCTCGATCTGCTGGCGGCACCCGGCACAGCGGCAGCCTTTGCACGCGCTGTGCGGCAATACGACGCGGCCGACAACATGACCGACCGCATGGCGGCGCTCATGACCCTGTCGCTGCATACCGCGCCGGAACGCGCTCGCGCGCTTGCCGATTTCTATACGCGCCATGCCGACGATGCGCTGGTCATCGATAAATGGTTCTCGCTGCAGGCCATGATCCCGCAGCCGGATACGCTCGACCGGGTGCGCGCGCTCACCGCCCATCCGGCCTTTTCATTTGCCAACCCCAATCGCGTGCGCGCGTTGATCGGGGTTTTCGCGCAAGCCAATCCGACCCAGTTCAACCGCGCCGATGGCGCCGGCTACGAATTCATCGCCGACACCTTGCTCACGCTCGACCCGAAGAATCCGCAAGTGGCGGCGCGCCTCGCCACGGCATTCCGCAGTTGGCGCACGCTTGAACTTGGTCGCCGAGCCAAGGCGCAAGCCGCGCTGGAACGCATCAAGGCCGCGCCCGGCCTGTCGCGCGATCTGACCGATATCGTGCAACGCGCGCTTGGCTAGAGCCCGGAAAATCCGCGGCGCCGGCACAAACCGGTTGAACCGATAATCCAGATTATCCTTTTGTGTTGCCTGAACTATCCGTGGGTAACGTTTTTTAAACAATTGACTCTTCGGACTCTCGACAAATCGGCGCTCATCGATTCCAATCACCAAGTGATTCGGAAAGATGCGGCACATCCTTCCGCTTCGAGGGTCTAGGGGAAAATTCCGAACGGAGGCCATCTATGGCGCGCGCCGGTGTGGCGAGTGCGTCTGCACATCCCGATTCCATCAAGGGCCTCGCGCAATCGATCGCCAAACCGGCGTATCGGCGCCTGCTAACGGCAGAGCCTTTGTTGCGGCGCGCGGTGCCGGTGCTGATCATCGCCTTTCTCGCCACCATTTGCGTGGGCGCGGTGGTGCAGGTACTCGACCAGCGCCGGCAGACCCTCAACACCATGGCCTTGTCGCTGGATGCGGTCGCCGATCTCGCCGCCGAGCGGCTGCAACAACCGCTCAAGCAGACCGGCGATGCAATCGAGCGGCCGCAGGAGGTGCTGGCGCGCGCGCTGCCGGCTTGGGCCACCGAGGACGGACGCCGTTTCCTGTTGACCAATGTGGAGGGCGTGGTGGCGGCCGCCACACCGGCGGCCGACGCCACCATCGGCCGCCGCCTGATCGAATTGCTCGGGCCGACGCAACCGCTCACCACCTTCGGGGCCGGGGCCGGCGTGCTCGAAATCACGCTGCCCGATAACAGCCGCGCGCTGGCGACCGTGCGCATGCTCGGCGCCCCGTTCGGCCAGATCGCGGTCGTGCAAACGCGCGACGGCGCGCTCGCTTCCTGGCGCTCGGTCACCACCCTGACGGTCACCCTGTCGGCCACCACCGGCTTCGTCGTGCTCATCCTCGGCTTTGCCTTCCATTGGCAGGCGACGCGCGCACGGGAAGCCGACCTGATCTATGAGACGGTGCGCAGCCGCATCGATACCGCGCTCAACCGCGGCCGCTGCGGATTGTGGGACTGGGACCTCGCGCGCGGGCGCATTTTCTGGTCGCAGTCGATGTTCGATATTCTCGGCCTGCAAGCCAAGGAAAATCTGCTGCCGTTCGGCGACGTCAGCAGACTGGTGCATCCGGACGACGTGCAGCTCTACGAGCTCGCCACCGAACTGGCCGATGCCAAGATGAGCGCGATCGACCACGCCTTCCGCATGCGCCACGCCGACGGCCACTGGGTGTGGCTGCGCGCGCGCTGCGAACTGGTGCACCAGTCCAGCGAGCCGGATCCGCATCTCATCGGTATCGCCGTCGATATCACCGAGCAGAAGAACCTGGTCGAGAAGACGGTCGCCGCCGATATGCGGTTGCGCGACGCCATCGAGACCATCCCGGAAGCCTTCGTCTTGTGGGATGCCGATAACAGATTGGTTTTGTGCAATTCGAATTTCCAGGAACTGCACAACCTGCCCGACTCGACGATCATGGTGGGCGCCTCCTACGAGTCGGTGGTGGCCGCCGGCAGCAAGCCGGTGGTGCGCAACAAGATCGTCACCAACGGCCCCAGCGTGCCGGGCGCGCGCACCTTCGAGGCGCAACTCGACGACGGCCGCTGGCTGCATATCAGCGAGCGCCGCACCAAGGATGGCGGCTATGTCTCGGTCGGCACCGACATCACCGCGCTCAAGACGCACGAGGAAAAACTGATCGACAGCGAAAAGCGCCAGATCGCCATGAGCTGCGCACGCCGCTCAATGCCATCATCGGTTTTTCCGAGATCATGGAATCCGGCATGTTCGGCCCGCTCGGCGCCGAGAAATATCGCGAATATTGCGGCGACATCCGCGGCAGCGGCGAATACCTGCTCGACGTGATCAACGACATTCTCGACATGTCGAAGATCGAGGCCGGCCGCATCCGCCTGGAGTTCGAAGAGCTCAGTCTCGACGAGCTGCTCAGCGAAGCCATGCGCGTGGTGTCCGCGCGCGCGCAGGACAAGCAGCTCGATCTGGCCGCCAGGATATCGCCCGAGCTGCATCTGCGCGCCGACCGCCGCGCGCTCAAACAGATAGCGCTCAATCTGCTATCCAATGCCGTTAAGTTCACGCCGTCAGGCGGGCGCGTCAGCGTGCGCGGACGCATGAGCGACCGGGGCATCGTGCTCAGCATCGCGGACTCCGGCATCGGCATCGCCAAGGAGGCGCTCGCCAAGCTCGGCCGCCCGTTCGAACAGGTCGAAAGCCAGCTTACCAAAAGCCATCAGGGCTCGGGGCTTGGCTTGGCGATCGCCAAATCGCTGGTCGAGCTGCACGGCGGCCGCATGCGCATCCGCTCCGCGCTCGGCCGAGGCACCATGGTGGTGGTGCGGCTGCCGATCCAGCCGCAGTGCCCGCTGCTGAAAGAGAAAGCGGCGTAAGGATTGCTGTCATGCCGGGGCGCGTGCCAACGGGTCCGCGCAAAGCGCGGCCCGATGACAGGCTCCGCACGCGAACTTGGAATGACGAAAAGAATTATCGCGGCGGTATCTGGATGAACTCCGCCAGTTGCTCCTTGCTCAATGGCTTCTCCAGGAATTTGCCGGCAATCGCATCCTGCATCACCAGCTCGAGGTCGGACAGCTTGTCCGGATCGATCGCAGCCTTTGGGTTGAATTCCTTGCGCTGCATTTCAACCAGGCTCTCCGGCAGGCGCATGCTTTCGGAATAGTACTTCACCGCCAGCGGATCGGAGTACATCCAGTCGAGCGTTTCGCGATAAGCGCGCATGAAGCGCACCATGACGTCGTGGCGTTCCTTGAGCGCATTGGCATTGACGATCTCGACCCGTACCGTCTGATTGCGCATCGATGGCAGCTCGCTGCCGCGCATTATGACGCGGATGGTCTTGGCCTGTAGTTCCTTCAGGCCGAACGGCGCCACCGACCAGCCGATATCGATCTGTCCCGACATAGTCATGGTGAGCGTCGGCGGCGGTCCACCGGTCGATGTCGGTTTCGCCTTAAGGCCGTAATACGCGATCAACGCCCGCAACACGCTGTCGGAGGTCGAACCGCTGTTGGAATAGGCGATGGTGTGCTTGTCGGTGATGTCCTTCACATCCTTGATCGGCGAATTGCTCGGCACGAACCAATAGATATCGCCGACGCCGGTGTAACCCGCCGCCAGCACCCGCACCGGCGCGCCCTTGGCGAAGGCACGCATGGCGCCGGGCGTGCCCACGCCGATACCGATATCCGCGCTGCCCGAGATTACCGCTTGCAGCGTTTCACCGGCGCCTTGCGTGCCGAAGTTTTCCAGTACGATGCCATGCTTTTGAAAAATCCCGGCGCGCATGCCGAGCGTCGGAACCTGATTGGCCCAGGCATCGATCTGCCCGATCGCAACTTTCAGCTTGTCCTGCGCGCTCGCCGGCGCGGTCGCGCCGCAACCCAGCGCCGCCACGACAGCCATGGCCGCCACGCGGCGCAAACCGATCGAATGCCGTGCCATGATCGTCCTCCCTGGATGCGATCCAAGAGCACATTGTGCCAGCTACCAGGTTAGTCTGTAAGCCGTGGGCGGCAGCCCCACCGTCATATTTTTCCCAGCGCATGATCTTATCCGAAAACCGGTTCCCACTTTTCGGGATCATGCGCTACGGCGCCTTCCCCAGGATGCGCACGAAGCTCTCGCGCACCTTGGCCTGCGTCTCGATCAGCGTAACGTCGAGGGTGGCGAAATCCGGCACGTCGGCAGCGCGCGCCAGCAGCCGCAGCAGGCCGGCGCCTGCCGCCTTGGCATCGAAGGGGCCGGCCAGGCACAGCCGCAGGATCTGCGTGAGGTCGTGATAGAGCTGCACCGCCGGGCGCAGGATTTCGGCATCCTCGACAGGCAGCACCCGCAGCGCCCACGCCTTGTCGAGCACGCGCGCGGTGGAGGTATCGAGGATATCGGGCAGCCGGTGGGCGTGCACGAGCTGCAAATATTGTGCGATGAATTCCAGGTCGACCAGTCCGCCGGCGACGTATTTGAGGTCCCAGCGTTCGCCGTCGCCCTTTTCCTTGGCGATCGCCGCGCGCATTTCCACCACATCGCCGGCGATCAAAGCGGCGTCGCGCGGCCGCTGCAAGATGCCGTGGATGACACGCTCCACGCGCGCACC
>JACQDO010000135.1 GCA_016201085.1 Hyphomicrobiales bacterium
CCCCCTCACCCCGACCCTCTCCCCCCAGGGGAGAGGGAGAAGAGCGGCCGCCTCGCCGAAAACATCCTCTACTTCGCGCGCGCGCTGCGCGCCGCCGGCATGCCGGTCGGGCCGGGCGCCGTGCTCGATGCGCTGGAAGCGCTCGGCGTGGCCCGCGTGGGGAATCGCGACGACTTCTACTGGACGCTGCATGCCGTGTTTGTGAAGCGGCACGAGCACAGCATACTGTTCGACCAGGCCTTCCGTATTTTCTTCCGCGAGCGCGGGCTGATCGAGAAGCTGATCGCCTCGATGTTGCCGGAGGCAATGGGCGCCGAGGCGAAGCCGCCGCCGCCGGGGGCACAGCGCATCCAGGAGGCGCTGTTCGCTGGCCTCACGCGCGACGAAGACAAATCTGAAATCGAGGTCGACGCTCGGCTCACCGTGTCGGACCGCGAAATCCTGCAAAAGAAGGATTTCGCGCAAATGACCGCGGCCGAGATCGCTGCCGCCAAGCAGGCGATCGCGCGCCTCGCGCTGCCGCTCGATGAGCTGCGCACGCGCCGGCTGCGCGTGAGCCGCCGGGGCCACATGATCGACATCCGCCGCACCTTGCGCGCCAGCATGAAGGCCGGCGGCGCGGTGATCGATCTGAAATATCTCGGACCGCGCGTGAAGTAGCCGCCGATCGTGGCGCTGTTGGATATTTCCGGCTCGATGAACCAATACACCAGGCTGTTCCTGCATTTCCTGCACACTATTACGGATGCGCGCAAACGCGTGACCACCTTCCTGTTCGGCACGCGGCTGACCAACGTCACCCGCGCCATCCGCGCGCGCGATCCCGACGAGGCGCTCGCCGCCTGCTCGACGCATGTGGTCGACTGGTCGGGCGGCACCCGCATCGCCACCTCGCTGCATGCCTTCAACAAGCAGTGGGCGCGCCGCGTGCTCGGGCAGGGCGCCGTGGTGCTGCTGATCAGCGATGGGCTTGAACGCGATGCCGACGACACGCTATCGTTCGAGATGGATCGGCTGCACCGCTCGTGCCGCCGGCTGGTTTGGCTCAACCCGCTGCTTCGCTTCGACGGGTTCGAGGCGCGCGCCAAGGGCGTGCGCACCATGCTGCCGCATGTTGACGAACTGCGGCCCATCCACAATCTGGACTCGATGAGCGACCTGGTGCGCGCGCTGTCCGGCGCTGCGGCCAAGGGCTACGATCCGAAGGCGTTGCTGCGACAGGTTGCCTGATGGAGGACCGACATGCTCTCGCGCGATGAAGACATTCTCAAAGCCGCCGAGGACTGGCGCAAATCCGGGCGTGGCGTGGCGCTCGCCACCGTGGTGGAAACCTGGGGCTCGGCGCCGCGGCCGGTCGGCTCCAATCTGGTGATCGACAACGAGGGTAATTTCCTCGGCAGCGTATCCGGCGGCTGCGTCGAGGGCGCGGTGGTGACGGAAGCCATCGACGTCATCGAAAGCGGCAAGCCCAAGATGCTGGAATTCGGCGTTGCCGACGAAACCGCCTGGAAGGTCGGCTTGTCCTGCGGCGGCACCATCCGCGTCTACGTCGAGAAGGTTTCATAGTTGTCATTCCGGGGCGCCGCGAAGCGGCGAACCCGGAATCCATATTGACAGACAGGGGTTATGGATTCCGGATAGCCTCGCTTCGCTCGGCTTCCGGAATGACTGGGAAAGAAAATGAAACTCGACATCTTGCACGCGATCAATGCCGAACGCGCCGCCCGCCGCGCGGCGGTGGTGGTCACCGACGTGGCGAGCGGCACGCAGCGATTGGTCAAGGCGGCCGACATCGCCAAGGACCCACTGAAAGAGCTGCTGGAAAAACGCGTCCGCATGGCGAAAAGCGGCATGGAGGAAACCCCGCAGGGCCGCGTGTTTCTCACCGTGCACGTGCCGTCGCCGCAGCTCGTCATCACCGGCGCCGTTCATATCAGCCAGACGCTGGCGCCGATGGGGCAAATGCTCGGTTATGACGTCACCATCGTCGACCCACGCACCGCTTTCGCCTCGATCGAACGTTTCCCCGATGTGAAGGTGATCGCCGAGTGGCCGGACGTGGCGCTGCCGCCGCTCAATGTCGATCGCTACACGGCTTTCGCGGCGCTCACGCACGATCCCAAGATCGACGATCCGGCACTTAAACACGCTTTGGCGCGCGACTGCTTCTACATCGGCGCGCTCGGATCGAAGAAAACCCACGCCAGGCGCGTGACGCGGCTCAAAGAGGCGGGGCTGAGCGATGCCGACATCGCGCGCATTCATGCGCCGATCGGGCTTGCTATCGGCGCGGTGTCGCCGGCCGAAATCGCGGTCGCCATCATGGCCGAGATCACCGAACGGCTGCGCAAGAAACCGGAGGCGGCATGAAATTCGGCCCGGTCGCCCCTCGCGATGCGCTTGGCGCTACGGCGGTCCATTCGATCCGCCAGGGCGAGCTGGTGCTCAAGAAGGGTACGCTGATCAAGGAAGCCGAAATCGCCGCGCTCAACGCCGCGGGCGTCAAGGAGATCGTGGTCGCGCGGCTGGAGCCGGGCGACGTGTCGGAGGATCGGGCCGCCGCCGAGATCGCGGCAGCGGTGGCGGGCGAGGGCGTGCGTGCCGATCAGGCCTTCACCGGCCGCTGCAATCTGTTCGCGGCGAGCGCCGGCGTGCTGGTGGTCGACAAGGACGCGATCGATCGGCTCAACCGCATCGACGAGGCGGTGACGCTCGCCACGCTGACGGCCTATAAGCCGGTGGTCGAGGGCGAGATGATCGCCACCGTGAAGATCATTCCGTTCGCGGTGGCCGGCTCGGCGCGCGACCAGGCGGTAGCGGAAGCCGCGAGGGCCAAATCGGTCATCCGCGTTGCACCGTACAAAATCCGCAAGATCGGCGTGGTGTCGACGCTGCTGCCGGGGCTGTCGCCGAAGGTCGTGGAGAAGACGCTCAAGATTACCGCCGCGCGTATTGCGCCCGCCGGTGCCAGTATCGTCGCCGAGCGTCGCGTGCCGCACGAGCAGGGAGCCTTGGCGCGCGCCATCGACGAGGTGTTCAAAGCCGGCGCCGAATTGGCGATCGTGTTCGGCGCCTCGGCCATCGCCGACCGGCGCGATGTCATTCCGGCGGCAATCGCGGCGGCCGGCGGCCAGATCGAGCATTTCGGCATGCCGGTCGATCCGGGCAACCTGATGCTGATCGGCCGTCTGCATGGCGCCGCGGTAATCGGCGCGCCGGGCTGCGCGCGCTCGCCGAAGGAGAACGGCTTCGACTGGGTGCTGATGCGGCTGCTGGCGGGATTGCCGGTCAGCCGCGCCGACATCACCGGCATGGGCGTCGGCGGCCTGCTGATGGAGATCGTGACGCGGCCGCAGCCGCGCGAGGAGCCGCAGCCGGAGAAGGGACGCCGGGTCGCCGCGGTGGTGCTCGCCGCCGGGCGCTCCACCCGCATGGGCGCGGTCAACAAGATGTTGGCTGAGATTGGCGGCAAGCCGCTGGTGCGCATCGCGGCCGAGCAGGCGCTGGCCTCGCGCGCCAAGCCCGTAATCATGGTCACGGGTCATGAACGCGAGCGCGTGGAAGCGGCGCTCAAAGGCCTCGCCGTGCACTTCGTGCACAATTCGGATTACGCCGATGGCCTCGGCACCTCGCTGAAGGCGGGCATCGCCGCGGTGCCGGAGGATGCCGACGCGGCCATCGTCTGCCTCGGCGACATGCCGCAAGTCGATCATGCGTTGATCGACAAGTTGCTTGCCGCTTTCGATCCGGAGCGCGGCGCGCTGGTGGTGGTGCCGAGCATCGACGGGCGGCGCGGCAATCCGGTGGTGTGGTCGCGCCGCTTCTTCCACGATCTGATGTCGATCGCCGGCGACATCGGCGCCCGCCACCTGATCGGCAGCTATGCCGAGGCGGTCGTCGAAGTCCCCGTGGCCGGCGCCGCAGCGCTGACCGACGTGGACACGCCCGAGTCGCTTTCCGCCGTCAAGGCAGAAATCGAACGCGCCTGAGACTCGAATCATTGATCGTTTCCGCGACTCAGCCCTTAGCTCACACCGCGTTCGGGTAAGGGAAGGGCGATGACGGATAGTTTCACTCCGATCGCGCGTGCGCTGGTGGTCGCAAGCCTTTTGCTGGCGACCGCGACGCTGATGGCGGTCGCGGTCAATACGTCGCGCGCGGCCGGTGCGCTGGCGATCGGCGGGTGCGGGGCATTCGGCGAGGCTTACGATTTCCGCAGCATCGACGATGCGCGCAAGAGTGCGATGGCCAAATGCCAGGCCGACACCTGTCGCGTGGTGACCACCGTCAAGCGCGGTTGCGCCGCGTTCGCGGTCGATTTCGCCAATGCCTGCGGCGCGCATGGCTGGGGCAAGGGGCAGCGGCTGGGCGCCAGCCAGAACGAGGCGCTGCGCTCCTGCTACCGCGACGGCGGCAAGGAATGCGTGATCCGCACCTTCTTCTGCGACGCCAAGGGCTGAAGGCGGACAGCTCAATCTATCTATTTGAATTTACATATCTAATTTAAACGCCGCTTGACGCTTGCGCGCGCCGCAACTTTGCGCTAAAAATGACTGACCAGTCAGTCAATGTATTGTGATGATGCGCCGACCCCGCACCATAACCGCCAAGCCGAGCGAACGCATCGCCAGCGTGCGCCGCGGCGCTTCGCCTGTGCGGCAACGCCCGGCCGGCAAGCGCAAGGAGCGCAGCGCCGCCCGCCGCGACGCCATTCTTGCCGCCGCGCTTGAGGAATTTTCCGCGCGCGGCTTCGAGGCCACCCGGCTCGACGACGTGGCTCGGCGCGCCGGCATCGCCAAGGGCACCATCTATCTCTACTTCCGCGACAAGGAGAGCCTGTTCCAGGAACTCATCCACACCATGCTGACGCCGATCGTCGGCACCATCGAGGCCTTGGGCGCGGCCGACCTGCCGGTGAACCTGCTCGCCGACCGGCTCGTCGATTTGTTCGTGCGCGAGGTTTATGAAACCCGCCGCAAGGACGTTATTCGTTTGATGATTTCGGAAGGCCGCCGCTTCCCCAAGCTTGCCGAATTCTATTACCGCGAAGTGCTTTCGCGCATCATCGCCGCCATGCGTGCTGTTCTGCGCCGCGCCGCCTCGCGCGGCGAAGTACCGGCCGGGCTGGCGGATTTCCCGCAGATCATCGCCGCGCCCGGACTGGTCGCCATCGTGTGGAGCGGCTTGTTCGAAAAGTTCGAGCCGCTCGACGTGCGCGCGATGATGAAGACGCATGTCGAAATGTTGCTCGCGCCGAGGAGGGCCGCATGAGGACGATCCTGGCCGCTCTGGCGGCGCTCTCGGCTCTCGCGCTGGCAGGCTGCGACAGCGGCAAGAGCCAATTGCTGCAAGGCTGGGTCGAAGCCGAGCTGATCTTCGTCTCGCCCGACGAGCAGGGTCGCGTCGAAACGCTTAAAGTGCGCGAAGGCAGCCAGGTGGCAAAAGGCGAATTGCTGTTCACGGTCGACGACGACCTGCAGCGTGCCGACCTGGTAGTTCGGAAATCAACCGTGACCACGGCGCAGCAGGCTTTCGATCGCGCCAAGGAATTGCTCAAGACCGCCGCCGGTACGCAGAAGAATTACGACGACGCCGAAGCGGCGTTGCGGCAGGCCAATGCCAATCTGGCCTGGTCGGAAACACGGCTGGCGCGCCGGCGTGCGCTTAGCCCCGCCGAAGGCACCATCCAGCAGGTCTACTACCGGCCGGGCGAAACCGTGCCGGCTGGGCGGCCGGTGGTGGCGCTGCTGCCGCCGGGCAATCTGAAAATCCGCTTCTTTGCGCCGCAGACGCAACTGCCCGAGATCAAGTTCGGCGATAGCGTCGTCATCTCCTGCGACGGCTGCCAGACGGGGCTCACCGGCAAAGTGAGCTTCATCGCCCGCAGC
>JACQDO010000130.1 GCA_016201085.1 Hyphomicrobiales bacterium
CAGCATCACCGACATCGAGGCGATCGCCAAGATCGCGCGCAAGGCCGGCGTGCCGCTGGTCGTCGACAACACGCTGGCGACGCCCTATCTGTGCAAGCCGATCGATTACGGCGCCAATATCGTGGTGCATTCGCTCACCAAGTTCCTCGGCGGCCACGGCAACTCGATCGGCGGACTGATCGTCGACGGCGGCAATTTCAATTGGACGCGCAAGGGGCAGTACCCGATGCTGTCGGAGCCGCGCCCGGAATACTCCGGCATCGTGCTGGCCGAGACCTTCGGCAATTTCGCCTTCGCCATCGCCTGCCGCGTGCTCGGCCTGCGCGATCTCGGACCGGCGCTGTCGCCGTTCAATGCTTTCCTCATCATCACCGGCATCGAGACGCTGCCGTTGCGCATGCAGCGCCACTCCGAGAACGCACTCGCCGTTTCCGAATGGCTGTCGAAGCGGCCGGAAGTGGCCTGGGTCAGCTACCCGGGTCTGCCCGGCAGCAAGTACGCCTCGCTCGCCAAGAAATACGCGCCGAAAGGCTGCGGCGCGGTGCTGACCGTCGGCCTCAAGGGCGGCTACGACGCCGGCGTCAAGCTGGTGTCGAACGTGAAGCTGTTCTCGCATCTGGCCAACATCGGCGACACCCGCTCGCTCATCATCCATCCCGCCTCCACCACGCATAAGCAATTGTCCGACGCGCAGAAGGTGCAGGCCGGCGCCGGACCGGACGTAGTGCGCCTGTCGATCGGGCTGGAAGATGCGGACGATATCATCGCCGATCTCGAGCAGGGGTTGAGCGGGAAGTGACCACTAAGGTCATTCTGGGCACGGCGACGCCGGGCGGCGGCTTTCCGCTCTATGGCGGCGCCTTGGCCGAGACGATCAACGCGACCGACACGACGCTGGCGGTCGAGCCGCGCAACACCAAGGGCTCGACCGAGAACATTCCGCTGTTGGAAGAAGGCAAGCTCGATATCGCGCTGTGCACCGGCGAGCCGTTCTATGAGGCCATCGAAGGCATCGGCCGGCCGCGCAGCGAGTTGAAGATCGTCGCCGCGATGTATTCGACCGCCGGCATGTTCGTCGTGCGCGGCGACAGCACGGCGCGCATCATCGGCGATCTCAAGGGCAAGCCGGTGGCCTTCGGCGCCAAGGGCTCGGGGCTGACGATATTGTCGCGCTATGTCCTGGACGGACTCGGGCTCGACCAGCAGAAAGATTTCCAGGCGATCTACCTCGACAGAGCCGGCGACGGCCCGGCCATGGTGCTCGACGGCCGCGCCGCGGCGCTGTGGGGCGGCGGTGTCGGCTGGCCCGGTTTTGCCGCGGTGGCGCAAGCGGGCGGCCGTTTCATCGCGCCCAGCGCCGACGAGGCGGCGCGCATCCGCACCAAGCACAGTTTCCTGAAAGCGACTACCCTGCCGGCCGGCAGCTATCCCGGGCAGACCGAAGCGGTGCACTCGGTCGGCTCCTGGAGCTTCGTGCTGGCGCGGCCGACGCTGTCGGACGACATCGCCTACGCCCTCGCGCGCGCCCTGCACCAAGGCCACGCCGCTTTCGTCAAGCGGCTGGCGCAGGCGGCGGAAACCACGCCGCACAACACCGCGCTAGCTGCGCCGCGGCCCGAACTCATTCATCCGGGCGTGCGGAAATATTTGAAAGAGATTGGGCTGTAGGCGTTTATTTCTTCAACGTCCTCGCCACATAATCGCGGATGAACGCGAGCGTTTCGGGCGCGGTCCAGATTTCGGTGACCGCTCTGTCGGTCGCCTGCCCGCTTGCCGTCATGCGCTCGCTCACCGCCTGGCGGATTTGCATCTTGGTCTGCGCGAAGGCCGGCGCCGACAGCGCGGCCAGCGACTGCGCGGCCGCCAGCGCCCGCCCCATCAGCGCCGCAGGCTCCACCGCTTCGTCGACCCAGCCTTTCTGCAAAGCCGCCTCGCTCGCATAGGTCGCGCCGCCGAGCGTGAATTCCGGCAGATAGCGCGGCGGCACCGCGAAACGCACGATCTCGAAGGCGAGCGCCGGAAACGGCACGCCGACCAGCAATTCGGTGACGCCGATGCGGCCGCCCTCCTTCGCCATGATGCGGCGGTCGGCGCAAGCGGCGAGCACCGCGCCGCCGGCAATGGCGTGGCCGTTGATCGCGGCCACCACCGGCTTGGGGTGAAAGAACACCGCGTCGTAGAGCCTGTGCAAAGCCGGCAGGAACGCACGAATGTAGTCGCCGCCGCCTTCGCTCAGCCGCTTGAGATCGACGCCGGCGCAAAACATCTTGCCCTGCCCGGTTATCACCACCGCCTTGGCGGCTTCGCTGCGCAGTGCCTGGAAACGCGCGGCCAACGCCTCGCAGAACTCGATGTCGAGCGCATTGGCCTTGCCGTGCGTCATGGTCAGCACGGCGATACCGTCGGTGATTTTGCTGTCGATCATGCGGTCACCGCCGTTATGCGTGGCGCCGGCAGCGCATGATGCAGCAGCCGCTCGGCATAGACCACTGAATATGTGAACACCACGATCGCCGCCACCTGGTGCGACAGCGACAGCGCCAGCGGCGCCTCATAGAGCAGCGTGACGATGCCGAGCGCGGCTTGCAGCGTCACCAGGACCGCCAGCATGACGGCGCCGTCCAACTCGCCACGCAGGCGCCAGGCGCCATAGACCTGCAGCAGCGCCAGCGCCCAGATGCCGTCCGCCAGCATGCGATGGTTGATCTGCACGACCAGATCGTTCTCGAACAGATTGCGCCAGGGCGGGCTGATGAACAGCATGCGGTCGAGCGCCGGAATCCATTCGCCGTCGATGGTCGGCCAGGTGTTGTATTTCAATCCGGCGTCGAGCCCGGCCACCAGCGCGCCGAGATAGATCTGCACCAGCAGTAATGCTGCGAGCGCCAGCGCGCCGAACCGCAGCAGCTTGGGCGTATCGCTCGGCCGCCGCGGCGCAAGCTGCTGCGCCGTCCACAGCACGCCTGCGTAGATCAAACAAGCGAACGTCATGTGGAACGCAAGGCGGTATTGCGAAACCTTGACCAGCGTGCTGCCGGCCAGCCCGGACGAGACCATCCACCAGCCGACCACGCCGAGCAGCGCGCCGCCGGTGAAGATCGTCCACAGCCGCAGCCGCAGTCCCGGCGGAATGTATCCGCGCCACAGGAAAAACAGGAACGGCAGCAGGAACACCGCGCCGGTCAAGCGCGCCAGCACGCGGTGCGACCATTCCCAATAATAGATCACCTTGAACTGGGCGAGCTGCATGCCGCGGTTGAGTTCGCGGTATTGCGGGATCTCTTTGTATTTCTCGAACTCGGCCTGCCAGGCCGGCTCCATGGAATGCTGCCTTGCGGGAGACGGCGCGGACCATATAGTCAGGCGCGCTGCGCCGCAATAACGCCTGCGTATGATCCAGAAAAGCATGTCCTCGACTTGATCGGGGATGGGTACCGGTTTTCGGATAAGATCATGCGCAAGCATGATGAAAATGAAAGGCTGCCATGTCCATCCGCACCCGCAAACTGATCGGCACCGTCGCCCTGCTGCTGCTGGCGACGGTCTGGGCCCTGTTGGCGATGGCGCTGGCGCAGTCGGTGCTGACCGGCTTCAACGGTTTGGTGGCGGCGATTTTCTATGTCGTCGCGGGCTTAGGCTGGGTGCTGCCGGCGATGCCGATCGTCAGTTGGATGGCGAGGCCGGATAAGACGAAGGCGTGAAGTGGACTGCCGCATGTGGGGTGGGTGAGCGACCCACCCTACGCGCTAACCGCTGGGGATTTTGCAATCTAGGCAAGCTCGATCAGCACTTTTCTCAATTTCTCTCGTTTGAAATAATCAAATCCATCAGTTTCTTTGATTTTATGACCCTGTAAATTGAAGGTCGGTACTTCGCCGTAAATTTCTCGAAAAACCAAAAGCAGCGCGCGCTCAAGTTTCACCCATGTTTTTACGTTGGGCCGTCGCTTGCAGACGATGATTCGCGCTGTAATTTTTTTGACCCCATATTCACTCAAAATGTCTTCTGAGTGGCTAGCCGCACTGCTCGCGACACGTCGAATACCTCTCTTAGTCGTGCCAATGTATGCGATAAATGATTTGCCGTGAGGATATTTGAATTTCCTGTTTGCAGTCAGAACATAGACTAGTTTTTGATTTCCTATTGCAATTCGCGTGACCTCAATCGCGTGAAATCGCTTGAGGCTTACATTCAAATATCTTGCCATTGTGGCCCCCGTGAACTTAGCAAGGCTAACTATTTGGCACTGAGCATCAACAGTTGGTTCCTCCAAAGCCCGGAATGCGGATGAGCAAAACATACTCCATCTTGTAAACTCACGCCGCATCCGCCGGTCTTACCCGCTTCGCGATCTCGCCACCCTTCTCTCGCTCCACCACGGCGATGTCGTACTGGCTCTGCAGGTCGAGCCAGAACTGCGCGCTGTTGCCGAAATAGCGGCCAAGCCGAAGCGCGGTGTCGGCGGTGATTGAGCGCCGCCCGTTGAGGATGTCGGTGATACGCCCCGACGGTACGCCGATGTCGAGCGAGAGCCGGTTGGCGGAGAGTTTGCGCGCTTCAAGCTCGCGTTTCAGCAGGCGGCCGGGATGAGAAATCGGTGTCATGGTCATCCTCTGTGGTAGTCGACGATCTCGACCTCGTGGGCGTCGCCTTTCTTGAACTCAAAGCAGATGCGCCAGCGCTCGTTCACAGTCATCGCCCATTGGCCTTTGCGGTCGCGCGAGAGCTTGTGCAGACCGATGCTCTTCAAAGGGCTGAGGTCGTTCAGCGACTTCGCCACATTGAGTGCCAGCAGCAGATCGATCGCCTTCTCGAAGTCGAGCCCACGCAATGCGTTCGGCCGTTCGCCTTCCCAGACCTTGCGGGTCACGGAATTCCGCCACGACCGGATCATGGCATAAATATACTACGTTAAACGGTGAGCTTCAAGATACATGCGCGCGCCCTGGCGAAGAGCGAAGCGCTGCCCCGTCCGCAACTTATCCTCACCCCGCGCCAAAAAACCCAATCCTTTCAACACGAAAAAATACTTATCCTCACCTCTCCAAACGCCCTTATATTCCTACTCGCCCGTTCCCTGTGAGGGACGCGAACCGGTTGCGCCGGCTCGTGGGGAACGGG
>JACQDO010000131.1 GCA_016201085.1 Hyphomicrobiales bacterium
AAGCCGCGCCCTTCCTCGCCAAGCAGGTTCGTGGCGGGAATCCGGCAATCCTCGAACAACAACTCAGCCGTGTCCGAGGATCTCCAGCCCTGCTTGTCGAGCGCACGTCCGACACGAAATCCGGGCGTGCCTTTCTCTACCAGCAGCATCGAGATACGCTGGGAAGGCCGCATGTCCGGATTGGTATTGGCGGCGATGCAATAAAGATCCGCGTGCACGCCGTTCGTAATGAACATCTTGGCGCCATTGAGCACGTAGCTGCCGCCGTCGCGGCGCGCGGTGGTCCGAATGCCCTTCACGTCGGAGCCCGCGCCGGGCTCGGTAACCCCGACCGCGACGATCTTCTTTCCGGCAATGACATCCGGCATAAAGTGGTCTTTCAACGCCTGCGAGCCGGCGTTGTAGAGATGTACCGACGCCATATCGGTATGAACCAGCACCGTGATCGCCACGCCCGAGAACGACGATCGTCCCAACTCCTCGGCTAACACGACTGTCGCCAGCGTATCCATATCGGAACCGCCATATTCGGCTGGGTAGCGGATACCGAGAAAGCCAAGCTCGCCCATGCGCCGCAGCACTTCGCGCGGCACCATGCCGTCCTGTTCCCATTTAAGCGCGTGTGGCTTGATCTCCTCTTCAACGAAACGCCGTAGCTGGGCTCTCAGCAATTCATGTTCTTCGCCGAAATAAGCCGAGCGATTCGGGGTGCCGACGTGGTGTGTGCTCATCGTTGACCTTGCGGGCTAAGGAAAAATTGTCGGAAGGATTGGTATCCGCTATCGACTTGAAAGCATGAAAGCGGACATCATTCGGCACAATCCTCATCTGCCTTGCCTTATTTACCTTGCCACACCGGTTTGCGGTTCTCGGCAAAGGCTCTCGGGCCTTCAATGGCATCGAGGCTTGCGTAGGTTTCGACATGAAGCCTGTTGGCCTCAACGAGTCCCTTCTCGCAGCCGAGGTCCATCGCGGCCAACACGCTGGCCTTGGCCGCCCTCACCGACAATGGTGCGCCTTCCACAATCTTGCGCGCAAGCTGCAATGCACGCGCACGAACAGCGTCGGGTGTTTCTTCCAGATAATTGACGAAGCCATATTCCGCGAGCCGCTCGATCGGCAGGGTCTCGCCGGTCAAGACGAGTTCCATCAGCACCGGTTGCGGCAACATCCAGAGCAGCGGCACTGCCCACGGCGATCCCCGCCCCATCTTGACCTCGGTAATCCCGGCTCGTGTTCCGCGTAAGCCTATCCTAAGGTCGCACTTAAGCGCCAGCAGCATCCCGCCCGCCATCAGCGACCCAGTCATCGCCGCGATGATCGGCTTTGAAACGGTGCGCATGGCCGTTTGCATCGGATCGCGCATCAGGGTCAGTATATCGACACCGTCACGCGCCCTGATCTCGGCTGCCTGCCTGAGGTCCAGACCGGCGGAGAATACGCCGCAGTCAGCCGAGGTCAGGATCACCACCCTCGCCTGGGAATCCCGTTCGACACGCTCCCAGGCATTGGTCAAACCGTTCATCGCCTCAACCGACAAGGCGTTCTTACGCGCGGGCCGATCGATGGTAATCGTCGCGATGCCATCCTCGACCGAGTAACGAATAGGTTCATTGTTTGACATCGATCTGCCTTTTTATGTATTCTAACGTATGTTAGAATATCCTAAACCTGACCGAACGCAAAAGCATTTTCAGGCATGGGATTGGTGATGCACGAAAGTCCTTCAAAAACGCGCTTCGCGCCGGACCTTCTCAAGGGTCAGGTCGCACTCGTCACCGGCGGCGGCACAGGAATGGGCCGCGCCACGGCCATTGAGATGGCGCGCTGCGGGGCCCGCATCGCCGTTCTCGGCCGCCGCATCGATCCGATAGAGAGCACTGCAAAGGTAATCCGCGACGCGGGTGGCGAGGCCTTTGCCGTATCGGCGGACATTCGCGAGCCCGACCTGATCGAACGCGCGATGCAGAAGATCAAAGCCGAGTTCGGCGGGCTCAATATCCTCGTCAATAATGCCGGCGGACAATTCGTGACGCCAGCCCGCGAACTCAGCAACAAGGGCTTTGAGACCGTGATCCGCAACAACCTGATCGGCTCGTGGCAGGTAACCAAGGCTGCCGCGGACCATTTCATGTTGGCGCATGGCGGATCGATTGTGTTCGTAACCGCCTGTATCCGCAGCGGCCTTGGCGGCTTCGTGCATACTGCGGCAGCGCGCGGCGGCGTTACTGCGATGATGCGAACGCTCGCCTACGAGTGGGCCGAGTTCGGTATTCGCCTAAACTGCGTCGCACCCGGAACCATCAAAACTGAGGCGCTTGGCCGCTATCCGATACCGCCGGACGACTGGGTCAGGCTCAACCGTAACGTGCTGGGACGCATGGGCAGCGTCGAGGATATTTCTGCAGCAATCATTTTTCTGTCCTCGCCGCTCGGTCAATTCGTCACCGGCGAGGACTGGTACATCGATGGCGGCGAGACGCTACACCTTGCCCACGACGCC
Source organism: Hyphomicrobiales bacterium (assembly GCA_016201085.1). GTDB lineage: Bacteria > Pseudomonadota > Alphaproteobacteria > Rhizobiales > Xanthobacteraceae > Pseudolabrys. The sequence goes on from JACQDO010000131.1 coordinate 2,504, forward strand.
CGCGACATGATCGACGCCGTTAAATTTGCCAAACGCGAACGCGGCGATGCAGGATTGTAGTAGCGGTCAGAATCGCTAACGCTGTGGCGGCATATCGAATATTCGATTCGGGAGCTTGTTTACGTCTGACCAATGCGAAAATATTCCGGACGTCCGGCAGGCCACGGATCGCCCCACATTTGCTGCCCGCCGTCTACCGAAAGCGTTTCGCCCGTGATGAATTTCCCGGACGGCGCCGCGAGATAAACGCAGGCCTCGGCGATATCCCAGGCGTCGCCGTGCCGTTTCATGGGATTCGCTTCCTTGTAGGTCGCGGAGCCTTCCGGAACATAGCGGCCAAATGCCGTGGTTTCATTGACGCCCGGCGCGACACAGTTCACCCGGATGCCGTGCGGCGCCCATTCGACCGCGACGGTCTTGGACGCATAAATCACGCCGGCGCGCGCCGCGACAGTGTGCGCCATCCCTGGCAGGCCTCGCCAGATCAACGCGACAATATTGACGATATTACCGGTCTTGCCGCGATCGATCCATTCGCGCGCCGCGGCTTGCATCATCCACCACGATCCATTCAAATTGGTGTCGATCACTGCGTTCCAGCCCTTTGGCTTGAAGTCAATGGCCATCTGGGCGAACTGTCCACCAGCATTGTTGACCATCACATCGAGACGGCCGAAATGATCCCAGACGTCTTTGACGAATTCGTTGACTTGATCGGGATCGCGGATCGTGAGACTTCTGCTGAAGACGCGGGCGCCGAGGCCCTCTAGAACCGGTATGACGCGGGCGAGCTTCTCAGCATCGCGCCCGCAGATTGCCAGATTGGCGCCAAGCCTCGCAAACAGGAATGCGATCGCCTTCCCGAGTCCGCTCCCCGCGCCGCTGACGATGATGGTCTGGCCGGCGAACAGATCGGATCGATACACTGTCGGGATCGTTGCGAGCTCGTCGTCCGTGAACCCGTAACTCGGCCGGATGCTTTGCGCACTCATCTTAGTTCGGCTCCCGATCGCACTAAAGTGCCTGCGCGATCCGCGCGCCCTCCTCGACCGCGCGCATCGCGTCGAGTTCGAAAGCTTCCTTGGCGCCGCCGATGACATGCGTCTCGATTCCGGTCTCGAGCAGTTCGGCAAGCATGTCGCGGTTGGATACTTGGCCGGCGCAAATTACGATCGTATCGACGGCGAGCGTACTTGGCTCGCCGTCGACCACGAAATGAAACCCGAGATCATCGATTCGCTGATAGGTCACCCCTCCGACAATCTTGACTCCGCGTTTTTCAAGACTGCTACGCAGGATCCAACCAGTCGAGACGCCGAGACCGAGGCCAGGCCGCGTCTTCTTGCGCTGCAGCATCGTAATTTCGCGCGGACTTGGCTTTGGCGCCAGCGGATCGCCCGATAGCCCTCCAGCTTTCGTAAGGCTGGCATCGACATTCCACTCTTGCTGAAACTCACGAATATCCATCGCCCGTGATTTTGGCGGTTCATCAGGCTGCGAATGGCAGAGGTATTCGGCGACATCGAAACCGATACCTCCAGCGCCGATGATGGCCACTCGCCGCCCCGCGTGGCGTTTGCCACTCAATAGATCGTTATAAAATATCACCTTCGAATGATTGATGCCTTGAATCTCCGGGACGCGAGGATGGACACCACAGGCGACAACGACGGCATCGAACCGTGCATCTTTCAGGTCACTGACCGCCGGCGCCGAATTCAGCCGGAGATCGACGCCGCCATCGGCGATTTGGCCGCTGTAATAACTCAGCATTTCGTCGAACTCGACCTTGCCCGGGACTGCTCGGGCAAGGTTGAGTTGCCCGCCTATGCGATCAGCGGCCTCAAACAGGGTTACCTTGTGCCCGCGTCGGCTGGCTTCCGCGGCAGCTGCGAGACCGCCCGCGCCTGCGCCAATCACTGCGATCCTACGCGAGGTCTGAGCCGGGCCGTCCTCAAACTCAGTCTCGCGGCAGGCGCGCGGATTAACCAGGCAACTCGCGGTCCGCTCGGAAGCCATCGATATTAGGTCGCTATCGCCCGCCGCCAGAATTTCTTCTGCGGTATCCGGCGTATTAATGCGATTTGATGCCACTACCGGAATCCTGACCGCTTTCTTCAGACGCGATGCCGCAAAACGCCATGCGCCGCGCGGAATGACGTAAGCGATCGTGGGAACGCGCGCTTCATGCCAGCCGATACCGGTGTTGAGAATGTCGGCGCCCGCGGCCTCGACCCGTTGGGCAAGCCGATCGATCTCCTCGCCGGTTGCACCGCCTTCGACGAGGTCCAACGCCGAGATTCGGTAGACAATGATGAAGTCGTCGCCGGTGGCGCTTCGCGAGCGCCTGACGAGTTCCACCGCGAGCCGATGGCGGTTCTCCTCCGATCCGCCCCACTCATCGGTACGGTTGTTGGTGCGCAGCACCGCGAACTGATTAATGAGATAACCTTCCGACCCCATGATCTCAATGCCATCGAACCCGGCCTCCTTGGCGAGCAGCGCGCAGCGCACGTAATCCGAGATCGTCTGTTCAATCTCTGCCCCAGTCATCGCGCGCGGGGGAAACCGATTGATGCGGGTCGGGATGTCGGAAGGACCGACGCAGTCCTGTTGCTTGGAATAGCGGCCCGAATGCAGCACCTGCATGCAGACTTTGCCACCGTGCTGATGCACAGCATCGGTGATGCGGCGAAGTTCACGAGCTTGTGCACGTTCGGTCAAAATCGGCCCCCCAGGCTCGATCAGACCCGCGGTGTTGGGCGCATAACCACCGGTGATGATGAGTCCGACCTCCCCCTTGGCGCGCTCGGCAAGGAAAACCGCCATCTTGTGCACGCCGTTCTCCTCCATATCGAGCCGGGTGTGCATCGAGCCCATGACCATGCGGTTTCGCAACGTGGTTCGCCCGACCTTCAACGGAGATAGCAAATGAGGGTAAAGCGGTGTTCCGG
>JACQDO010000132.1 GCA_016201085.1 Hyphomicrobiales bacterium
GGTCTCGATCTGGAAGCGGTTCTTGTCCGGGTGGCTCGACAGCCATAGGCCCTGAATGACCTTGAGGCCGTGGCGGGCGGCAATGCCGGCGATCTGGTCGAGGCCGTAGTCGACCGAATAAGTCCGCACGCAGTCGGTAATCTTGGCCAGCCGCGTCAAATCGTCCTCGATCTGGGCGGCCGAAATGAGGGTGTCCGGGTCGAGCGGGGTCTGCAGGCCGCGGAATGGCGCATAAGACAGGCAATAGAGCTTTTCGCCGGCCGTCACGGGGGCTTGCGGAATCGGCACGGCAACCCCGAGCCAGGCCCAGACGGCGGCGATGACCGTCGCCGACACGGCGAGGCAGACAAAACCAAGGCGCATCGGATTAACCCAATTCGGCGGTCCTGCGGGAGCGCAAGCCTAGCTGAGGGGCTTATAGCGCGCCGCCGCCGCTGCCAAGATCGGGCCCCTTAAGCAAGGATCGTCGAGACGCTGGACAAACGTGCTGTGTTGGGGCCAAGTTTTACGCGCTGGAAATTCCGTCGGCCACGACGGTCGGGTGGAGATTAGGATTCCAAGGGTAAACAAACGCCGGGGCAGCCGGCAGTCTAGAGCCGCAATAGCGTCCCAATCGGGTCCCACAGCAGACCGGATTTCGGGCAGGCGGCCTCAATCAAACACCGGCGGAACAATGCCGTTTATCAGTAGCTTGCGTCAGTTGATTGCCGTGCTTTGCACGGTAGCCCTCGCTCTCTCGGCCAGCGCCGCCTTTGCTCAGAGCGGCGGCGGCGGCGGTGGCAATCAGGCCGAACCGCAGAAACCGGCCGCCGACACCGCCAAGGAAGGCCAAAAGAAGATCGACGAGATCGCCGAGGCCAGCCGCGTGATCAACGGTCCGGCCGGCAATCCGGAATGTGTCTGGCTCGGCCGCCGGGTGGTCAGCCTGCTCTGGCGCGACGACCTCGACACCGCCTTCCGTCATCTCGACCTTTACGACCGCTTCGGCTGCCCGGGAGCCTATATCCAGGCCACTTTCCGCTGTCTGGTACGGCAGGGCAGCATCGATCCCAAGGCCCCGGAAACCCTCAACAGCCGAGTGCATGCCTGCTGGCTCAATCCTGGGATGCCGCCGGTCCAGTCCAGCTCAGCCCAGGCGCCGCAGGCTGACACCAGCGGAACCACCCCGCGCTGATCGGCGTTTTCCTGGGCGGCCTGTTTTTTGCAAGAATTTCTTCGAGGCGTCATGCAACTGCCTAGGAATTGCCATGTCTGGACACTACTTGAAACGGTACCTGACGCCGAGCTACGTTGCTTCCAAGCAGGTCGAGCTTAGGCTGAGCCCAGGGGACGGGTTCAAGGGTCTGCCATCCAGCCCCATTTGGTTCTTGGTACTATGCGCACCGTTGCTGCCGTAATCGCCCTCGTGGCGTGCGTGCATGCTGGGTTGTGGGCTCTAGCGCGCGATCGAATCGGCGCTCCAGACTTCGACGGCCAGTTAGCAAGCGTCTCCTATGCTCCATTCCAGGGCAACGTTAACGCCGAGACCGGCGCCCGCGCGCGCGCCGAGCAAATCCGCTCCGATCTCAAGATGCTGGCGCCGCTGACGCGTGCGGTGCGCACCTATTCCTCGACCAATGGAGTCGAGATGGTGCCGAGCATTGCTTCCGAATTCGGCTTACGCGCCACTGTCGGCGCCTGGATCGACAAGAACCAGGAGCGCAACGAACGCGAAATCCGCGCGGCGATCGACCTCGCCAAGCGCAACAGCAACGTCAACGGCATCATCGTCGGCAACGAAACCATCTTCCGCGGCGAGTTGAAGGCGACCGAGCTGATTTCGCTGATCCAGCGGGTCAAGCATTCGACCAATGTGCCGGTGACCACCGGCGAAATCTGGCACGTCTGGATCGAGCATCCCGAGCTGGTGTCGGCGGTCGACTACATCGCCGCGCACATCCTGCCCTATTGGGAAGGCTTCTCCGACAAGCAGAGCGTCGATCAGGCGATCCTGATCTACGACAAGCTGCGCCAGGCCTATCCCGGCAAGCGCATCGTGATCGCCGAGTTCGGCTGGCCGAGCGCCGGCTACAATCTCAAGAATGCCGAGCCCGGCCGCATCGAGCAGGCCGTCGTGCTGCGCGACTTCGTCGCGCGCGCCGAGGCCTTTGGCATCGACTACAACATCGTCGAAGCGATCGACCAGCCGTGGAAGATCTTCGAAGGCGGCGTCGGCCCCTATTGGGGTCTGTTCGACGCCGCGCGTCATCCCAAGTTCAGCTGGACCGGCAGCATCACCAGTCCCGATCACTGGCGGCTCGCCGGCATCGCGCTGCTGGTGAGCGTGCTGCTGTCGCTGCCGATCCTGGCAATGGCCGGCGCGACCCTGGGACAGGCCGCGCTGCTTGCCGCCGCCGCCAACGCGGTCGGCGCCTGGTTCGCCGCCGTGTTCGCTTACTGGAACGGACATTATTTCGTACCGGGCGCCGCCTTCGCGCTGGGCTTAGGCACCGTGCTGCTGATCCCGCTGATCGTCATCGCGCTGGCGCGCATCGATGAGATCGCGGCAATCGCCTTCGGCCGCAAGCCACGGCGGCTGATCGGCGCACCGCCGCTCGCGCCAGAAGCCAGTCCGCCGAAGGTTTCGATCCACATTCCGGCGCATAACGAGCCGCCGGAGATGCTCAAGCAGACGCTCGACGCGGTCGCGCGCCTCGATTATCCGAATTTCGAATGCGTGCTGGTGATCAACAACACGCCCGAGCCGGCGCTGTGGCTGCCGGTCGAGGAGCATTGCAAGACGCTGGGCGAGCGCTTCAAGTTCGTGCGCGCCGATAACATCGTCGGCTTCAAGGCGGGCGCGCTACGTCTGGCCATGGTGCACACCGCCGCCGACGCCGAGGTGCTCGGCATCATCGACGCCGACTACGTCGTGCATCCGGACTGGCTGAAGGACCTGGTGCCGGTATTCCGCGATCCCACCGTCGGCCTGGTGCAGGCGCCGCAGGATCACCGCGACGGCGATCAGAGCGTGATGCATCACGCCATGAACGCCGAATATGCCGGCTTCTTCGACATCGGCATGGTCCAGCGCAACGAGGTCAACGCCATCATCGTGCACGGCACCATGTGCCTGGTGCGCCGCACCGCGCTGGAAGCCGCCGGCGGCTGGTCGAGCGATACCATCTGCGAGGATACCGATCTCGGCCTCACCATCCTCGAGCTCGGCTGGCAGGCGCATTACACCAATCGCCGCTACGGCCATGGTCTGCTGCCCGACAGCTTCGAAGCCTACAAGAAGCAGCGCCATCGCTGGGCCTATGGCGGCTTGCAGATCGTGAAGAAACACTGGCGCCGCTTCCTGCCCGGCGCGAGCCGGCTCACCGGCGACCAGAAGCGCGAATTCGCGCTCGGCTGGCTCAATTGGCTGGGCGCCGAGAGCCTCGGCGTCGTGGTGGCCATCCTCAATATCGTCTGGGTGCCGGTCATCGCCTTCCTCGAAATCGCGGTGCCCGATCGCATTCTCACGCTGCCGATCATCGCCAGCTTCATCGTGTCGGTGTCGCATTTCGTGATGCTGTATCGCCTGCGTGTGCGCGTCACGCTCGGCCAGCTATTCACCTCCGTGTTCGCCGCCATGTCGGTGCAGTGGACGGTGGCGCGCGCGGTCGGCTTCGGCGTGATCAAGGATCACCTGCCCTTCGTGCGCACCGCGAAAGGCGGCATGCGCCGCAGCACGGATTTCCATGCCTTCTGGGAAGCGGTGCTGGCTGGCCTGCTGATCGTCAGCGCGATCGTGCTGGTTGCCACCAACATCAAGGAAATCCGCGAGATCAACATTTTCGCGGTCGTGCTGGTGATCCAGAGCCTGCCGTTCATCGCGGCGGTCGCGCTGGCGGCGATCGAACGCAGCAAGCTGAACGACTTCGCCACTTGGCGCTCGCTCGAAGCGCGTTTCGCCGAACTGCTGCCGCGGCGCGGCCAGGTCGCCGAGGTGCGTCAGGTCGCGCCGACGCCGAAGCAGGGCGAGCTGGTGCAGTAGCTCACTTCGCCAGCGCCGTCTCCACCAGCTTCACCCAATACGACGTGCCGAGCGGGATGACGTCGTCGTTTAAGTTGCCAATAAGATTCGGAGA
>JACQDO010000147.1 GCA_016201085.1 Hyphomicrobiales bacterium
CGGTGGCGGGGGATACAATGGTCATGCCGCCCCTACATAATGCTAAGTATCGCCGATGACCACCACCGTCGCCCACCTCATCTGCGACGAACCGACCGCGCGCCGGCTCGCCGGCTATCTGGCAGAGACGCTCGAGCCGAACGACTGCGTCTGCTCGGCTTTCGAGGGCGACGACGGCCGCTGGCAGGTGGCGGTGCATTTCAATGAGCCGCCGGACGAAGCCGGCCTGCGCGACCTGGTCGCGCTCGCGGCGGGCGACGCGGCGGCGGCGGCGCTCAGCATCGAGCCGCTGGCGCCGGACGATTGGGTCACGCTGAGCCTTGCCGGCCTGAAGCCGGTGCGCGCCGGGCGCTTCCTGGTGCATGGCGCGCACGACCGCGCCCGCGTCAGGCACAACGACATCGGCATCGAGATCGAAGCGGCGCAGGCCTTCGGCACCGGCCATCACGGCACCACGTGCGGCTGCCTGCTGGCGCTCGACGATCTGGCGAAGCGGCGACGGGCGCGACGCGTGCTCGACGTCGGCACCGGCTCCGGCGTGCTGGCGATCGCGGCGGCGAAAATTCTGCGCACGCGCGTCATCGCCGGCGATATCGACCGCGTCGCGGTGGCGGCGGCGCGCGCCAATGCGCGGCTCAATGGCGCGCCGGCGATTAAATTCGTGCAGGCGGCGGGCGCCAAGGCGCGCGGCATCGCGGCGCAGGCGCCTTACGATCTGATCTTCGCTAATATCCTGCTGGGACCGCTGCTGCGGCTGGCGGTGCCGATCCGCGCGCTGGCGGCCGCGCATGCGCGCATCGTGCTGTCCGGATTGTTGCCGAGCCATGCCAACGCCGTGCTGGCCATCTACCGCGCGCAGGGCCTGAGTCTCGAACGGCGCATCTTGATCAATGGCTGGACGACGCTGGTGCTGCGGCGCTCCTTATCCGTCATTCCGGCCGAGCCGCGTTAGCGGCGAGAGCCGGAATCCAGATGCAATCTCTGAACCTGTAACTGGATTCCGGGTTCGCGCTTTCAGCGCGCCCCGGAATGACAGGTCAGAATCAAAACCGCCTCGGCGGGGATGTCCGGAGCGGTTTGCCGCTGTGACGCGTCGATTACCAGCCGCCGAACGGCTCGTCCTCGACCTTCGCCACCAAATCCTTGTAGTGGGCGATTTCGCGCTCAGCCCGCTTCATCTGCGACGCGGCAATGGCCTCGAACATCATCGTGAACACGCCCTTCGCTTTGCCAGCGCTCTTGCTGTCGGCAGTGGGGGCAACGCCATATGTAACGGCAACCATGGTTGTTCTCCTTCTCAAGTCCGGCTTGCGTCAGCTCAGTGTCCCGGCCCACGCCCTGACTTTCGCAGCGCAGCATAGCCTAAATTCGCTATGCGTAGAACGCATAACAATGCATAGGAGCCAATTAAATCAGGCATGAAATGCTTAACGAACAGGTGAGACCTGCGGCCAAATCGCGGCTCTCATGATGCAATGCACAATTTCGATTCCAACACATGTTTCATTGCCGAATAAGGCGCCCGCGCAGCCTGAAAATTTCACCGGCAGTGTGCCGCGACTGTCTCCCGCGCAAGGCACGCATGCCTGCGTTGCCCGGGCTACACAGCACGTTAGCGCATGATCCCGAAAAGCTTGTCCTCGGACTTGATCCGTGGATGGGGACCGGTTTTCGGACAAGATCATGCGCAAACAAAATGTAATGGAAGCAAAGTGATTCAATCTAGACGGATTACGCTCTAGAGTGCCGGCCATGTTCGAGGCCCGTTTCCAGTCTTTCGACGATGCGAACGAAGGTGCGTCAGCGCCGTCGCGCATCGCTGCCTTGCGCGCCGAGCTCAAGCGGCGCGGCCTTGACGGTTTTGTGGTGCCGCGCGCCGACCGCCAGCAGAACGAATATCTGCCGGCCAGCGAAGAGCGGCTGGCCTGGCTCAGCGGCTTTTCCGGCTCCGCCGGCGCGGCGATCGTGCTGAGCGAGCGCGCCGCGCTGTTCGTCGACGGCCGCTATACCGTGCAGGCGGCCACCCAAGTCGACGGCAAGATTTTCACCATCGCGCATCTGGTCGACAGCCCGCCGGACAAATGGCTCGAACAGAATCTCAAGAGCGGCGCCCGGGTCGGTTACGATCCTTGGCTGCACACCAGCGAGAATGCCGAGAAGCTGCGCCGCGCCTGTGCCATCGCCGGCGCCGAACTGGTGGCGGTCGAAGACAACCCGATCGATGCGCTGTGGCGCGACCGCCCGGCGCCGCCGGCCGGGCGCGTGGCGCTGCGCGATCTCAAGTTCGCCGGCGAAAGCGCCGCCGACAAGCTCAAGCGCATCCGCGCCGAGATGGCTAAACTGCGCGCCGATGTGCTGGTGGTGTCGGATCCGCAGAACGTGGCCTGGGCCTTCAACATCCGCGGCGCCGACGTGGCGCATACGCCGCTGGCGCTTGCCTTCGCCACGCTGCCGCGCGAGGGCCGCCCGGCGCTCTATGTCGATGGCGCCAAGCTCGACAACCGGACGCGCCATGCGATCGAAGCGTTCAGCGACGTGCGCGCGCCCGACGAACTTGCCCGCGACCTGAGCGCGCTCAAGGGCAAAGCGGTGCGGCTCGACCAGGCGAGCGCCGCCGATGCGCTGACGCGGCTGCTGAGCGAGGCCGGCGGCAAGCCGGTGCGCGGCGCCGATCCGATCGCGCTGATGAAATCGGTGAAGAACGCCACCGAGGTCGCAAATGCGCGCGAAGTCCATTTGCGCGACGGCGTGGCGATGGCGCGCTTCCTGGCCTGGTTCGACGCCGAGGCGCCGAAAGGCAAGCTGACCGAGATCGACGCCGTGCAGGCGCTGGAAAGCTTCCGCCGCGACAGCGGCCTGCTCAAGGACATTTCGTTCCCGACCATCGCCGGCGCCGGGCCGCACGGCGCGATCGTGCATTACCGCGTCACCCGCGCTTCCAACCGCAAGATCGGCCTGAACGAACTGCTGCTGGTCGATTCCGGCGCGCAATACGAGGACGGCACCACCGACATCACCCGCACCGTCGCCGTCGGCACGCCCTCCGACGAGATGCGCGACCGTTTTACCCGCGTGCTCAAGGGCCATATCGCCATCGCCAGCGCGCTGTTTCCCGAACACACCAGCGGCGCCCAGCTCGATCCGCTGGCGCGCACCGCGCTATGGCAGGCCGGGCTGGATTTCGATCACGGCACCGGCCATGGCGTCGGCAGCTATCTGTCGGTGCACGAGGGCCCGGCGCGCATTTCCAAGCTGGGTACGGTGGCCTTGCAGCGCGGCATGATCCTGTCGAACGAGCCCGGCTATTACAAAACAGGCAGCTACGGCATCCGCATCGAGAACCTGCTGCTGGTGATAGCGGCCCCCGCGCCGCCGGGCGCCGAAAAGCCGCTCCATGCGTTCGAGACGCTGACGCTCGCCCCCATCGACCGCCGGCTGATCGACACCCGGCTGCTGACGGCCGCGGAACGCGCCTGGGTCGACGGCTATCACGGCCGTGTCGCCGAGAGGATCGGCCCGCTGCTCGATGCACCGACGAAGGCTTGGCTCGACGCGGCGACCAGGCCGCTATGATGGACGCCAAATGATGATAGACCTCTCTACCTCTTTCTTACCTCCCCCCATGAGGGGGAGGTCGGTGAGCAGCGCAAGCTGCGAACCGGGAGGGGGGTATCACTAACGCCATGCTGGAAACGACCCCCCTCCCCAACCCTCCCCCTCAAGGGGGGAGGGAGCAGGATGCTGCACGCGCAGTGAAAAAGACCCCCTGGCGCCTGCTCGCTCTGCTGATGGCGATGACCGCCATCGGCCCGACCACGCTCAACATCCTGGTGCCGGCGCTGCCCGCGCTGGTGACGCGGCTTTCCACCGACGCCGGCACGGTGCAGCTCACGCTGTCGCTCTATCTGCTGAGTCTCGCCGCCGCGCAGTTGCTGCTCGGGCCGCTGTCCGACCGCTTCGGCCGCCGCCCGGTGGTGCTGGCCGGGCTGACGCTGAACGTCATCGCCTCGATCGCCGCCATTGCCGCCTCCTCGATCGGCACGCTGATCGCCGCCCGCATCGTGCAGGCGATCGGCGCCTCGACCGGCATCGTGATCGGGCGCGCCATCATCCGCGATCTGTACGAGCGCGACCGCGCCGCCGCCATGATCGGGCTGGTGACCACCGCCATGGTGGTCGCGCCGATGGTGTCGCCGCTGGTCGGCGGCATTCTCGACACCGCCTTCGGCTGGGAAGCGATCTTCGTGTTCATCTCGCTGTTTTCCATCGCGGTGCTGCTATGGGCGCTGCTGATGCTGCCGGAGACGCGGCCGGCGAGCGTGGCGCAGATGCGCGGCATGCTGGCGTCTGAAACCCGCGCCTTGCTCGGCAACGCCAAATTCCACGGCTACATGCTGTGCGGCGCGCTCGGCTCGGCGCCGTTCTTCACTTTTCTCGGCGGCGGTCCGCATGTGGTGGTGACGCTGATGGGCCGCACCTCGGCCGAATACGGCCTATGGTTCATGGTGACCTCGCTCGGCTACATGAGCGGCAATTTTTCGGTGTCGCGGCTGTCGCAACGTTTTGGCATCGAGGCCATGATCACGGTCGGCATTATTTTCGAACTCGTCGGCACCAGCCTTACGTGCGCGCTGGTCGCCGCCATGCCGGACGCGGGGCCGGCGATCATCTTCCTGCCGCAGCTTTTGATCTCCTATGGCAACGGGCTGCTGCTACCGAATTGCATTGCCGGCGCGGTCAGCGTGCGCCCGCAGGCGGCCGGCACCGCCTCCGGCATGACCGGCTTCACGCAGATGGCGGTGGGCGCGGTATCGACGCAGGTGATCTCGATGCTAATTGCCGGCGCCAGCACGGCCATGCCAATGGCCTGGCAGATGCTGGCCGTGGCGGCGATGGCGGGTGTGGCGTATGTGGGGCTGGTAAGGCGAAGCTAAGTGCGTTTGCTTTTCTTCCCTCTCCCCTTGTGGGAGAGGGTGCCGAGCGAATGCGTCAGCATGAGCGAGGCGGGTGAGGGGTCGGAATTTCTTGAGGCACAGCCCCCTCACCGGGCTCGCGCTCGCTATCGCTCCGCGCGATCCACCCTCTCCCGCAAGGGGAGAGGGGAAGTGA
>JACQDO010000066.1 GCA_016201085.1 Hyphomicrobiales bacterium
GCCATCCTCACCGCCGCCGGCCACAACCTCCGCCTCGTCCTCGCCTGGCTGAGGATTCTTTTGCGTCTGATCCTGGCCGCGCTGTGGCGAGCGTTCGCCATCCACGCCAAACTCAAATTGGCTTCTTAACGGACGACTAATCACGGACGTTCGTGATTATCGTTGCGCTTGCGATTACTGGATGCCCCGCCTTCGCGGGGCATGACAGAAGAAAGAAAAAGGGCGGCCGTTGCAGGCCGCCCTTCTTCATTTCATGTGAGCGCGATCAGTCCGCCTGCGCCAGTTGGCCGCCGATGCGGTTGAAGCGCGCCTTCTGCTCGTTGGAGAGCGTGCCGTAGAAGCTTTCGAGCGCGGGCTTCACCGTCTTGGCCGCGTCGATCATGGCTTGCAGGCGTTTCTCCATCGCTTCCAGCCGGCCCGGCGGCGTGATTGGGGTTTCGTCCTGGCAGGCCGCCTGCATGATCGAGACGGCCTTGGTGGTCGCTTCCTCGAGACCTTTGAGGTCGGTTTGCTGCGCGTCGGTCGGCTTGACCGCGTCCTCGATCCGCTCGATCGGCAGATTGGTCAGGCCGGGTTTCTGCTCCTTGCAGCTCTTCGCCTCCGGCGCCGCTGCCAGGCTTACCTTGGCGCTATCCTTCGGAGCCTTCGGCCCGATGGCGTTGAAGCGTTCCTTCTGCTCGTCGGAGAGCGAGTTGTAGAACTTGTCCAGCGCGGGCTTGACGGTCTGCACCGCCGCGAGCGTGGCGTCGAGCCGCGCCGTCATCGCCGTCAGGCGGCCCGGAGGCGTCATCGGGAAAATGTTTTCCGCCGGGCAGGAGGCCTTAAAGCTGGCGGCAGCGTCGCCGCTGGCCTTGCGCATATCGCCGAGCAACTGCTTTTGCTCGTCGTTGAGGCCGACCTTGCGCTCGATATCGGCAAACGGCCAGGCGGTCACACCGCTGCCCGGCTGCGTGCACAGCTCCTGCACCGACGCGTAGCTCGCGCGCGGCGTCCGCCGTGCGGCTGCATAGCCATAGCCGTAATCGACCGGCGGGCCGACTTCGCCCCAGAACACGCCGTCGAAGAAATCGTCATAGGCGGTGTACCAGTAATCGTCGTCATAGCCGTAAGGCCAGAACGCGTAGCCGAACAGGTCGTAATAGGCATAGGGCCAGAACACCGGTCCGTACCACGACACGAAGCGCGCTCGGTGGCCGTTCCGCCAGGCCCGGTGCGCCGCAAAGCTGGAGGCGCCGGTTCTCGCCGCGGACCGCGCGGCGAAGCGGCCTTGCTGTGCCGCTTGCGTCGTGATGCGCGCCTGGCCGTTGCGGCGTAGCGCATTGGTCTTCACACCGGTGGTTGTCAGCGTGTTAATTTTGGGTGTGGTCGTGAATTGGCGATTCAGGCTGCGTTGGGTGCGCAGCTGTTGCGTCCGCAAGGCGGAACGATTGATCGACGTGCCGCGGTTGACCGCCCTGAAGGACGTGCCGCGATTCACTGCCCTGAAGTTTGCCGATCGCCCGCTGCCTCCACTGAAGGATCGCGCGCCGCCACGCGGGGCAACGGCGTGGAACGACGGCCGTCCGCCGCCGCCTCCGCCGAAAGATCGCCCACCGCCACCGCCCGCCGGCGCGGCATGTCCGCCGCCGCCACCTGCCGCGGCCTTCCCACCGCCGCCGCCAACGGCATTGCCTTTGTGTTGCGCCAGCGCGTCCATCGGCATCGCCAAGGCGCCTGCCAGCACAATGGCCGTGAGCCATCCAAATGATTTGTTCATGGCGTCCATCCTCTACCGTCACCCGTCAGCGTCCAGCCGACCTTCAATCAACGACGATGCAGAGCATTTCCTTCGGTTGAACGGAGCTGATCGTACGAATGTGATCGAAGATGAACGACTAGTAATATTGGAGTCGGCACGCATTGTTATTTCGCAATAGAAGCGCGAAAATTTGCCTGAAATCGCGGTTTTGGTAACTGAATAGGGCAAAACCGCCGGGCCGATGGCCTGACGGTCTTGCGACAACGCAATTGCGAACTAGCGATTTAGCGGATGGCGCCGCTGCTGCCGCCGCCGCGCAAGCGTTCGATCAATTCGGCCGACGGGTATGAATCGGCCGGCAGCCCGACTTTCATCTGCGCCTTCTTGACCGCGCCGCGGGTACCGGAGCCGACCTTGCCGTCAACTTCGCCGACCCCTTCGTGGCCCGCTTTGATCAGCAGACGTTGCAACTCCATGACCTGTGGAGTGGAGAGCGGTTGCACCAAAGTGGCGCCGGCGTGATCGACATTTGGCGCGCCGGCGATACGCGTGGCGAAATAGGCGACGGTGGTGGAATAGACATAGGCCGAATTCCAACCGAGGAAGGCCTGGAAATTCGGATAGGCCAGGAAGGCCGGGCCGTGCCGGCCCATCGGCAGAATCATCGAGGCCGGCAGTTCGTCGGACGGCAGCGATCCGTGCGCCGCCTTTACGCCCCAGGCCACCCACTGCGAGCGTGGATGCTTGATGGTGAGGTCGGCCTGATCCCAGGGAAGATTCTGCGGCACGCGCACTTCCTGCAGCCAGGGTTGGCCGCGTTGCCAGCCGAGGCTGACCAGGAAGTTGGCGCCAGAGGCCATCGTGTCGGGGATGCTATGGGTCAGATCGCGGCGGCCGTCGCCGTCGAAGTCCACGGCATTCTTGAGATAATCGGAGGCGGTGAACTGCAAGCCGCCGAATTCTCCGGCCCAGTCGCCGATCACATCGGCCGGTTGATCGCCGCGCTCGATGATGCGCAACGCATCGAACAGTTGCGTACGGAAGAAGTCGGGGCGGCGGCAGTCATAGGCCAGCGTGGCGATCGCGCTCAGCACTTTGTAGTTGCCGAAATTGGCGCCGAAGTCGCTTTCCAATCCCCAGAACGCGACCAGCACCGGCGCCGGTACGCCGTATTGGGCCTCGATCTTGGCGAACAGGGCGGCATGTTGCTTGATCTTGGCCTGGCCGTTCGGAATGCGGCCGCCGCCCACCATGCGGTCGGAGAATTGCAGGAAGGTCTGATTGAACACGGACTGGGCGCTATCACGGCGCACGATGGCCGGATCGAATGTCATATGCGGGGTGGCCTCGGCGATCACACGCGCCGGGATGCCTTGCGCTGCCGCGTCCTTTTTGAAGGTCTCCAGCCAGCGCTCGTAACTGCCGGTGTTCTGGCACCGAACCGCGGCCAGCGTCGGCCCCGCCAAGACGACGCCCAGGAGAACCGCCGCCAGTTTCAACGCCGTGTTGCGCATCGTTAATATCCACCTTTGTCAAACGATCGAGGGTCGAATTTGCCCGACGGCGGAGCCCGGTCAAGGACGATTGCCGATAAGCGTTAAGGCCGATTCTTGCGTTAATCGTGATTTTGCCGTCAGTTCCAGCGGCAACTCCCTTCGAGACAAAAGAGCGCATGCAAATCCTTGTGATTGGAGCGGGTGTCATCGGGCTGAGCGTGGCGCGCGCGGCAGCCGGCCGCGGCCACGAGGTGGTGGTGGCGGAGGCGAAAAACGCCATCGGCACCGGCATTTCCTCGCGCAACAGCGAGGTGATCCATGGCGGCATGTATTACCCGAGCGGCTCGCTGCGGGCGCGCCACTGCGTGGCTGGGCGGCGCATGCTCTACGCCTATTGCGCCTCGCATGGCGTGCCGCATCGCAAATGCGGCAAGCTGATGGTGGCGACCAACGACGCCGAGCTGGCCAAGATCGAGGCCATCGCCGCGCAGGGCCGCAGCAACGACGTGGAAGGCCTGGAAATGATCGGCGGCAACGCGGCGCGTGCGCTCGAGCCGGAGCTCGCTTGCATCGGCGCGCTGCATTCGCCGGAGACAGGCATTATCGACGGCCATGCCTTCATGCTGGCGCTGCGCGGCGAGCTCGAGGATGCCGGCGGCGCCATCGCCTTTAATACGCCAGTGACGGGCGCCACGCGCAAAAACGGCCGCTGGCTGGTCGCATTCGGCGGTCGCGACGCCGGCAGTTTCACATTCGACGCCATCGCCAATTGCGCGGGCTTACGTGCGCAGTCGCTGGCGCGAACGATGCAAGACTACCCGGCCACGCGCGTGCCGAAGTTGGTGCTGGCCAAGGGCAATTATTTTTCCTGTGCCGGCAAACCGGCTTTCTCACGGCTGATCTATCCCACGCCGGTCGACGGCGGGCTGGGCACGCACGTGACGCTCGATTTGGCAGGCCGCATGCGTTTCGGGCCGGACGTCGAATGGATCGAGCGCGAGGATTACACCGTCGATCCGGCGCGCGCCGAGCTATTCTACGCGCGCATCCGCAGCTATTGGCCGCGCCTGCCCGATGGTGCTTTGACGCCGGACTATTCCGGCATCCGACCTAAGATCACGGGGAAAGGCGAGGCGCAGGCTGATTTTCTGATCGATGCGCCGGCGCAGCACGGGGTGCCCGGTTTGGTGCAGATGTTCGGCATCGAGTCGCCGGGGCTGACCAGTTCGCTATCTTTGGCTGAGGAGATTGCCAACTATCTCGAAAGCTGAGCGCTGCGGCGCACGGTATCGTTCGCTGCGGCCGGAGCTGGCGAGGATGCCGCCTCCGCCGTGGCCGGTGTGTTCACCCGGACCTTCAACGCCGAAAGCTTGTTGCGTTCGCCTTGCGCGAAGCCGCCATAGCTGCCGACCGGCGTGAAATCGGCGGTCTTGTTGCGGCCGCCGGTGAAGGCCATCAGCCCACTTTTGGTGGCGATCACGTCGCCCGGGCGCAACGTCGGATCGCTGGCCGCATCGATATGCGCCAGCCCGAACGCATCGCGGCCGTTGCAGGTGCAGCCCGCCACCAATTGCCGGCGATAGACGAAGGCATTGTCGAGATCGGCATAGCGACTGCCGTTGCTCGTCACCGCATAGTCGATACTGCCGCCGGAATACAGACGGGTCTGGCTCGCCGGGCAGAACGAACGGCACGCCTCGGCGGCGCTCAGGCCGGCACGCGCCTGCACTGGGAAATAGCGGCCATCGCAAGTGCGCACGCAGAAAGCCCTGGCCGGACCGGTTTCCGCGCGCATCGGCGGATTGTAACGGTCGGGCAGACTGGCGGACGGTTCGACAAAGGACTGGAGGTCGGCCGGCGGTTGCGGCCGGGACGTCGCATGACGCAGGCCGCCGAAAATGCTCTCGAAGATGCCTTGTGCCGACGCCGGTGCGGCAAAGCAAGGCATCAGCAAGCTTGCCGCCACTACGCCAAGGGCGGCGCGAATTCCGGCTCTGTTGCCGCTGGCAGCCATCGCGAACCCCTGCCTTTACGCACGCCCCCGCAGATGATCTGCGGGCCGGTATGAATCAACGCCCGGCAGCGCGGAAGGTTGCGCCCATAAATGGGTCGCGAGCGCCGCCGTTCAGGTTCAGGCAGATAAGCGCAGCGGAGTAAATTCCCCGGTAATCAGGATGCCGACAATGGCGGCATCCTGATCAATCCGTGGGAAAAATGGCGCGCAATTTAATTAAATGCGCGCTCAGAAATAGCGCCACCACACGTAGACGTGACAGATCGCCACCGACACCACCATCATCGGGAAGGCGTAGAGCGTGTAGGTGACGAAGCTGAACGGCACGCCGTTGCGATCGCCGATACCGGCCACCGTCAGGTTGGCGGAGGCGCCGATCAGCGTGCCGTTGCCGCCCAGGCAGGCGCCGAGCGACAGGCACCACCACAACGGCAGAATGTGATCGGCACCGCCAAACGCCGGCGCCATGTTCTTGATCAGCGGGATCATGGTGGCGACGAACGGGATGTTGTCGACGATCGCCGACAGGAACGCCGACGCCCACAGGATGGCGTAACCGGCATGTGCGAGGTTGCCGCCGGTCGCTGCCACCAGCTTGTTGGCCAGCAGCTTGAGCAGCCCGCCGACATCGACGCCGTGCACCACAATGAATAGGCCGATGAAGAAGAAGATGGTGATCCATTCCACGTCGCCGAAGGTCTGGTGGACATTCTTGGCGGCCTTCTCGGAATGGTGCGCCCAGTTGTCGAGCAGCATCAGGATGGCGGCGCCGAACATGGCGATGGTGGCCGGCTCCAGGTGCAGCGGTCGCGCCAGCACGAAGGCGACCATCACGATGCCGAGCACGACGAGCGACTGCTTGAGCAGCAGCCAGTCCTCGATCGTGTCGGCCGGGTTCATCTTCATCACACGGGTCTCGGCGGCGGCCGAGGCCTTCAGATCCTTGCCCCACAGGAAATGGATGATGACGGCCTGCACCACCATGACGACGACGATCACCGGCGTCAGGTGATAGACGAAATCGTTGAAGGTGAGGCCGACCTGCGAACCGATCAGGATGTTGGGTGGATCGCCGATCAACGTGGCGGTGCCGCCGATATTGGAGGCGAATATCTCCGCAAATAGATAGGGATAGGCCGGCACTTTTAGCGTCTTGCAGATCGCCAGCGTCACCGGAACGATCAGCAGCACGGTGGTGACGTTGTCGAGGAAGGCGGACAGCACCGCGGTGGTGATCTGCAGGAGAAACAGCATACGGGCGGGATGCGCCTTCGCCGCTTTCGCCGACCAGATCGCCAGATACTGGAACATGCCGGAGCGGCGCGAGATCGACACCAGAATCATCATGCCGGTGAGCAGGCCGATGGTGTTCCAGTCGACGCCCTTGATCGCTTCGTCCTGGTCGAGCACGCCGACCAGGATCATCACGCCGGCGCCGACCAGCGCGACGATCGCGCGATTGACCTTTTCCGACATGATGGTGGCGTAGGTGATGGCCAGGACGCAGGTGGACACCCACATCGGATTGAGGCCGAAATAGACGTGAGATACCGCATGCGCGGTCATGGCCGAGCTCCCCCAGTCGCGGGCGCTCGCAGGTCCTTTTCGGCACCGACCGCACCCTTACGGGCGGGCAAGCTCAAGCAAGGTCGACGGCGAGTCAAGCCAGCTCGAGGATAGGTGAGATCGGCAGCAGCGTGAGAATGAGGAAAAGCGGCACCAGCACGCAGGCGGCCCACAGCAGATATCCGAAGAAGCTCGGCATGCGCACGCCTTGTTCGCTGGCAATGGCATAGACCATCAAATTGGGCGCGTTGCCGAGATAGGTCAGCGCGCCCATGTAGACCGCCCCCATCGAGATCGCCGCCAGCGTGCCGGCGAGCGGACCCATCAGTTGCTTGGCGTCGCCGCCGGCGAGTTCGAAGAACACCAGATAAGTCGGCGCATTGTCGAGGAATGCCGACAGGCCGCCGGTGAGCCAGAAATAGGCCGCCTCGTGCGGGTTGCCGTCACGCGCGGTGACGGCCTGCAGCAGGAACGCGAAGGCGCCATCGCCTCCGGCCTGCAGCATCGCCATCACCGGAATGATGCACACGAAAATACCGGCGAACAGGATGGCCACCTCGCGGATCGGCTCGAAGGTGAAGCCGTTGGCCGTGCGATGCTTATCGGGCGTTAGCCGCAGCGAGGCGAGCGCAATCAGGATCAGAACCGCGTCGCGCAACGCGTTCTGCAACTCGACCTTGGTGCCGTAGATGTCGAAGGCGATCCTCGGTTTCCAGGCGGCCGAAAGCAGGATGGCCGCGATGATCAACGCGATCAAAACGATATTGATAAGCCCGTGAATTTCGATCGACGTGGGCGCACTGTCGGTGCCTGCTGGCGGCTCGCTGCGCGCTATCCAGGAATCGAGCGCGAGGAACATCGCCAGCACCAGCGCGGCGACAATCGCCGTCTGTAGCCAGAGATGCTGCGCCGTCCAGGAAAATTCGACGCCGCGCAGGAAGCCGACGAACAGCGGCGGATCGCCGAGCGGGGTGAGGGCGCCGCCGATATTAGCCACCAGGATGATGAAGAAGACGACCACATGAGCGTCGCGCGCGCGGTGGGCATTGGCGCGGATCAGCGGGCGGATCAGGATCATGGCGGCGCCGGTGGTGCCGACCAGGCTGGCGATCGCGGTTCCGAAGGCGAGGACGCCGGTATTGCTCAGCGGCGTGCTGCGCAGGCTGCCGGTGACGAGAATGCCGCCGGCCACGACATAGAGCGCGAACAATAGCACGATGAAACTGAGATACTCGGCCAGCGTGGCATGCACCAAGGCAGCCATGGCCGCCGGCAAGCCGAAGGCCAAAGCGAGCGGCAGCAGCGTCAACACCGCCCAACCGCAAACGATTTTTCCGTAATGGCCGTGCCAGATTTTTGGGAACAGCAGCGGACCGGCGGCGATCGACGCCAGGATGCCGAGGAACGGCAGCGCCCAGGCCCAGCCCATAGCCGCGCCGGGCAGGGTGGGCGCGGCCGCGGCCGGTTGCAGTGCGACAACGTACAGCGCCAGCGCGCAGCATGCGATCCGGCCGAGCTTGGTCCGCATGCGCATGTCGATTTGCCTCCGCGCGCCACGCCGTGTTGATATCGGGATCATTAAAACACCATAGGGGGAAATGATGGCTGGAAATGTGCGTTTCCTGAATCCCAAGACCATGGCCAAGCCGCCCGGCTATACCTACGTGGTCGAGGCGACCGGGCCGAACCGGCTGATCTTCATTGCGGGCCAGCTCGGCCTCGATCTCGACAACAAACTGGTCGGCGGCGCCGGCGATTTCCGCGCGCAATGCGCCAAGGCGTTCGAGAATCTCGGCTACGCGCTGGCGGGCGTCGGCGCCACCTTTAACGACGTGGTGAAGATCAACAATTATCTGGTCGACATGTCGCACATCGCCATCTTCCGCGAAGTGCGCGACGCTTTCCTCAACACCAAGGCGCCGCCGGCCTCCACCACGGTGGCGATCTCGCAACTGGCGCGGCCGGGCGCGCTGTTCGAGGTCGAGGCCATCGCCGTGCTGCCGGCCAAGGCTGCGGCGAAGCCGAGCAAGGCGAAGTCGCCCGCCAAGAAGTCGAAGAAGAAAAAGCGATAACAATCGGGTGTCATCGTCCGCGAATGCGGACGATCCAGTAAACGCCGGCGCTGCATTCGATCCGCAGCGTTTTCGTTTACTGGATGCCCGCTTTCGCGGACATGACAGGCAGGTTCGCCGATACTTGCGCGGTTAAGGACAGCCACGTCACGCTGCCGGACGTGCCGGGCGTCGGTTTTGAGGCGAAGAACGCGCTCTATGCGGTGATGAAGACGTAGTGGATCAGCGGCTGAATTAGGCAGGAAATTTTTGTAAGAAAGCTGCAAATTCTTCAGACGACATCACGATCACTCTACTCGTGAGGCTTTGGAATTTCGTTCGGAACCGTTGATCATTAGTAACGAGAATGTCGGCATCGGTAAGTGCCGTTACGCCGATCATTGCATCCTCAGTGTGTTTCAAGTTTCCCTTTTGCAACTGAACGAAGGCTTCATTCATGTCCTTTGTACCCCACCTATCCTCGCCCCAAAGAGATTTGCCCCAAACTAAGACCGAAGCCCCAATTCTTTGAGTGTCTACAACGTTAGCCTGGCCAATATCTCTATCGGTCGGAATATCAGCGATTTCCTCTTGCTGAATATGTGTTGATTGAAGAGTGATATGGCCGGCGGCTTGGCACTGCTTGATCCGTCGCGCAAATTCTTCGTCAACTGCTATAGTGTCATGAATATCGGTATCTAACATGACGCGCGCGTAACAGTCATCAATGCGCCTCGTCCCAATTATGCGCGGCGCGGGCATCGACCTGCAGCGGCACGTGCAGCGACACCGCCGGGTGCGGGGCGTCTTCCATCACGCGCTTGACGATCGGAATGGTCTTTTCCACTTCGCCGTCGGGCACCTCGAAGATCAACTCGTCGTGCAC
>JACQDO010000148.1 GCA_016201085.1 Hyphomicrobiales bacterium
ACGCCTTGGCCCGCGTAGGGCGCGCCGGGTCCTTTGGCTTTTTCGGAGGGGATTTCGCCATCGTCTCGAATATGGGGCGAGTCCGCAGGCGAGGAAAGGGCAGCCTTTCGCGGCCTCGCGCCAGTGCTATTCTCGGTAAAAATCAGGGAGGAATCGATGTCCGGGATCAAACTCTCACGCCGCACGCTGCTGGCCGGGCTGGCGGCCGCGCCGTTCGCCGGCCAGGCCGGCGCGCAGGCCGACTGGCCGACGCGGCCGGTGCGGGTGATGGTGCCTTACCCGCCGGCCGGCGGCGCCGACACCACCGCGCGCATCGCGTTCGCCCAGGTCAGCGCACTGCTCGGCCAGCAGTTCGTCATCGAAAACCGCGGCGGCGCCGGCGGCACCATCGGCGAAGCCGTGGTCGCAAAAGCCGATGCGGACGGCTACACCATCCTGCACGACGCCACGGCGTTCTCGGTCAACGGCTCGCTCTATCCGAATTTGAGCTTCGACTATCGCAAGGATTTCGACCCGGTCATCCTGGTTTCGTTGGTGCCTAACATCCTGGTGGTGACGCCGTCGCTGCCGGTGAAGACCATGGCCGACGTCGTCGCCTTCGCCAAGGCGCAGCCCAACGGCATCAACATGGCGTCGTCCGGCAACGGTACGCTACAGCATCTGTCGCTGGAAATGTTCCGCCATCAGACCGGCGTCAAGATCAGCCATGTGCCGTATCGCGGCGGCGGCATCGCGCTCAACGACCTGATCGGCGGCCAGGTCAATTTCTTTTTCGCCAACGGCTCGTCGGCGGTCGGCCTGATCCAGGGCGGCCAGGTCAAGGCGATCGCCCATACCGGCAAGGGCCGGCTCAAGAGCCTGCCGGACATTCCGCCGGTGTCGGATACGCTGCCGGGCTTCGAGGCCTATGAATGGAACGGCGTGTTCGTGCCGCACGGCACGCCGAGCGCGGTGGTGAAGACGCTCAATTCCGCGCTCAACGGCGCGCTGCGCTCGGCCGAAGTCGCGGCGCGCTTCGAGCAGCTCAACATCGAGTCGCGGCAGAACACGCCGGAGGAATTCCGCGCCTTCGTCAACGAGCAGATGGAGCGCTGGAGCAAGGTGGTGAAGGAAGCGAATATCAAGCTGGGTTGAGAATTTCTGGCGGCGCGGCGGATGCAGGCGCGCTCCCTCTCCCCTTGGGGGAGAGGGTTGGGGTGAGGGGGCAAGTGACTCTCGATAGGCTGTAACCCCTCACCCGGATCGCTTCGCGATCCGACCTCTCCCTATGGGAGAGGTGAAGCGAGAACGCCGCAAGGTCGCAAATAAAATGAGCATCACACAAAAACCAGTTCGCATCGCCGGGCCGGTTGCCAATCCCAAGGCGCCGCGCGAAACACCGCCGCCGGGCGCCTGGGACGCGCATGCGCACATCTTCGGGCCGGCCGACCAATTCCCCTATGCGCCGGGGCGCGGCTATACGCCGCCCGATGCGCCGGTCGAGCGCTACATCGCGCTGCTCGATCGGCTCGGCCTGGCGCGCGGCCTGGTGGTGCAGGGCAACGCCCACGGCTACGACAACCGCGTCGTGCTCGACGCGCTGGCGCGCTATCCGCAGCGGCTGCGCGGCGTCGCCATCACCGACACGCGCGTTGCGCTTAGCGACTTGCGCGCGTGGCACGCGCTCGGCATGCGCGGACTGCGTTTCCATCTGCTGCCGGAAGATCCCGGCTATGTGCGCGGCGTGGGCTTGAACGTATTCGAGACGTTCCGCGCCACCATGCGCGAGCTCGGCTGGGTGATGCAGATTTTCTGCGACCATCGCGTGATGGTCGGCGTGGCGCCCACGCTGCGCGCAATCTCGCGCGAGATGCCGGTGATTGTCGACCATATGCTGATGGTGCCGGCGGCAAAGGGCGTGAACGAGCCGAACTTCCAGGCGCTGCTGCGGCTGGTCGGCGAGGGCGCCGTGCATGTGAAGGTGTCGGCCGCCTATCGGCTGTCCGACAAATTCCCCGATTACCCGGACGCCAGGCCGTTCCACGACGCGCTGGTCGCCGCCAATCCGGAGCGGCTGGTGTGGGGCACCGACTGGCCGCACCCTTGGGTGACGGCCGCGGCGATGCCGGACGAGGGACATTTGCTGGATTTGTTTTATGCGTGGACGCCGGATGAGCGCGTGCGTCGGAAGATTTTGGTGGAGACGCCGACGCAGTTGTTTGCTGCCTAAAACCCCTTCACCGTCTCTTTCACATGCTCGACCTCGGGCGGTGCGGCGAAGCAATGGCCGACCAGCTTGCGCCATTCCTGGAAATCGGGCGAGCCGCGGAAATCTTGCGTGTGGTTCTCCAGCGTGTCCCATAGCACGAACAGCCGGTAGCGCTGCGGCTTCTCGTGCGAGCGCTGCAGCGCCATGCCCTTGCAGCCTTTGGCGCGCTTGAACAGCGGCGTGGCGGCTTGCACGCCTTTTTCGAAGTCGGCCTCCATGCCGGGCTTTACGTCGATTTGTGCGATTTCCGTGATCATGCGTTTGTCTCCTTGCGGGCGCGCATTATGGGCAGGCGGCGGTGTAGCGCAAGCTTTGACCCTCATGGTGAGGAGCATCGCGCAGCGATGCGTCTCGAACCATGAGGCCCTGGAATCACGGGCCTTCATCCTTCGAGACGCGCCCTGCGGGCGCTCCTCAGGATGAGGGTGAATTCTCTATCTCCTCGCGCAAGATCTCCAGCGCCAGCCATTTCTCTTCCGCCGCCGTCAGTTCGGCCTCCGCGTCGGCCAGCGCCAGCGAGGCGGCGTCAAAACCGGAACGGTCGCGTTTGTATAAATCCGCATCGTGCAATTTTCGATGCAAGTCGTGGATTTTGGTCTGCAAGCCGGCGATGGTCTGCGGCAAAGTATCCAGCGCGTGCTTCTCGTGGAAGCTGAGCCTTCGCTTGCGCTGCGTCGGCTCGGCCGCGCGCGCCGGCCGGTCTTTCGCGGCGGGCTTGCTCAGCGCCGGGCGCGCCACGTCGGCGCCGCGCTGCGCCAGCATGTCGGAATAGCCGCCGGCATATTCCAGCCAGCGCCCGTTGCCCTCCGGCATGATCACGCCGCTCACCACGCGGTCGAGGAAATCGCGGTCGTGGCTGATCGCCAGCACGGTGCCGGCATAGGCGCCGAGCATCTCCTCCAGCACATCGAGCGTTTCGAGATCGAGATCGTTGGTCGGCTCGTCCAGCACCAGCAGGTTGGACGGCTTGGCCAGCGCCAGCGCCAGCATCAGCCGGCCGCGTTCGCCGCCGGACAGCACGCTGAGCGGCGAGCGCGCCTGCTCCGGCGAAAACAAGAAGTCCTTCATGTAGCCGACGACGTGGCGCTTCTGCTCGCCCACCTGCACGGTGTCGCCGTGGCCGCCGGTCAGCGTTTCGGCCAGCGTGGCATTGGGGTCGAGGCTGTCGCGCTTTTGCTCCAGCGTCGCCATCTGAAGATTGGCGCCGAGCCGCAGCGTGCCGCTGTCGGGCGCAAGCAGGCCGGTGAGCAGACCGATCAGCGTGGTCTTGCCGCTGCCGTTGGGGCCGACAATGCCGATACGGTCGCCGCGCCTTATGCGCGTCGAGAAATCGGTCACGATCGGGCGGCCGTCATAGGCCTTCGACAGATGCTTGGCCTCGATCACCAGGCTGCCGGATTGGCCGGCTTCGGCCGCCTCCAGCGCAACGGCGCCTTCGGCGCTGCGATAATCCTTGCGCGTCTGCCGCAACTGCTGCAACGCGCCGAGCCGCTTGACGTTGCGCTTGCGCCGGCCGGTGACGCCATAGCGCAGCCAGTGCTCCTCGGCCACGATCTTGCGATCGAGCTTGTGCTGTTCGCGCTCCTCCTCCTCCAGCACGGTGTCGCGCCATGCCTCGAAGTCGCCGAAGCCGCGCTGCGCGGCGCGCTTCGCCGCCGGACAGATGAGCCGGGTCCTCGTGGCCGGTGAGGCCAAGCTGTTCCAGAACGTTGCGCGCCAGATGCGGATCGTCGTGCGGGCCGAGCCCGGCTTCGACATAGGCCAGCACGCTGGGAGCACCGGCGAAGTCCGGCTCCTGCGGCAGATAACGCGCGCTGGCGCCCGGCTGCATGAAGCGGCTGCCGCGATCGGGCTCGATCAGCCCGGCGGCGATCTTGAGCAGCGTCGACTTTCCGGAGCCGTTGCGCCCGACCAGGCAGACGCGCTCGCCCGCCGACAGCGACAGCTCGGCGCTCTCCAGCAGCGGCGTGCCGCCGAAGGTGAGCGCGATGTCCTTGAGCTGGATGAGCGGTGGGGCCACTTCTTCGCGAGCTTGAATTACACTTGCGCGTATTTGCCGCGACCGAAGAAGCGGTTTTTGGCATCGTCGGTGGCGCTGTCGCGCACCGACTTGATGGTCGCGATCTTGGCATAGGCGCGCTTGACCGCGTCGCGGGCGTTGAGCTTGTCGATCCAGGCCTTGAGGTGCGGGCGCGTGGTCAAATCCATGGCGAGCAGCTCGATATTGCGCAGCCAGGGGAAGGCGGCGATGTCGGCGATGCTGTAGTCGCTGCCGGCGACATAGGCGTTGCTCGCCAGCCGCTGCTCGTAGACGTCGTAGAGCCTGTTGACCTGCGTGCGGTAGCGGCTCTTGGCATAGTCCTGGCCGGCGGGCGCGAATTTGCTGAAATGCACATGCTGGCCGCCCATCGGTCCGACATTGGCGACCTGCACCATCAGCCATTGCAGTGTGTCGTAGCGCTTGACCGGGTCGTGCGCGATGAACTTGCCGGTCTTCTCGGCGAGATAGAGCAGGATCGCGCCGGATTCGAAGATGGAGATCGGCTCGCCGTCCGGCCCCTCCGGGTCGACGATGGCCGGAATCTTGTTGTTGGGCGAGATCTCGAGGAAGTCCGGCTTGAACTGATCGCCGCGCGAAATCGAGACGGGATGGATGGTGTAAGGAGCGCCCAGCTCCTCGAGCATGATGGTGAT
>JACQDO010000151.1 GCA_016201085.1 Hyphomicrobiales bacterium
CCAGCGCGCGCAGCGTATCGACGTCGAGATCGTTGGTGGGTTCGTCGAGCAAGAGCACGTTGGCGCCGGACTTCAGCATCTTGGCCAGGTGCACGCGGTTGCGCTCGCCGCCTGACAGTGCGCCGACCTCCTTCTGCTGGTCGGCGCCCTTGAAGTTGAACGACGAGCAATAGGCTCTGGAGTTCACTTCCTTCTTGCCCACGAGGATCAAGTCCTGACCGCCGGAGATTTCCTCCCAGACGTTCTTCTTGCCGTCGAGCGAGTCGCGCGATTGATCCACGTAGCCGAGGTGCACGCTCTCGCCGATCTTGATGGTGCCTTGGTCGGGCTTTTCCTGGCCGGTGATCATGCGGAACAGCGTGGTCTTGCCGGCGCCGTTCGGTCCGATCACGCCGACAATGCCGCCGGGCGGCAGCTTGAAGGAAAGATCGTCGATCAGCAGATTGTCGCCGAAGGCCTTGGTGAGGTGGTCGAAGTCGACCACGTTCTGCCCGAGCCGCTCGGCCACCGGAATGGTGATCTGCGCCACGGTGTTGACCTTGGCGTTGGCGATCTTGAGCAGCTCTTCGTAGCGCTCATAGCGCGCCTTGGATTTGGCTTGGCGCGCCTTCGGCGAGGACGAAATCCACTCGCTCTCGCGCGCCAGCGTGCGTTGCCGCGACTCGTCCTCGCGCGCTTCCTGTTGCAGCCGTTTCTGCTTCTGGTGCAGCCAGGAGGTGTAGTTGCCCTCGTAAGGAATGCCGCGGCCGTGGTCGAGTTCGAGAATCCAGCCGGTGACGTTGTCGAGGAAGTAGCGGTCGTGGGTGACGATCAGGATGGCGCCCGGATAATTGCGCAGGTGGCCTTCCAGCCAGTTCACGCTTTCGGCGTCGAGGTGGTTGGTCGGCTCGTCGAGCAGCAGCAGATCGGGCGCATCGAGCAGCAGCCGGCAGAGCGCGACGCGGCGCTTCTCGCCGCCGGAGAGCTTGCCGATGTCGGCGTCGTCGGCCGGGCAGCGCAGCGCGTCCATGGCGAGGTCGACTTGGCTGTCGAGGTCCCACAGGTTCTTGCTGTCGATCTGGTCCTGCAATTTGGCCATCTCGTCGGCGGTGTCGTCCGAGTAGTTGGCGGCGATCTCGTTGTAGCGGTCGAGCAGCGCCTTCTTGGCGGCGACCCCTTCCATGACGTTCTCGCGCACGGATTTGCTCGGATCGAGCTGCGGCTCCTGCTCCAGGTAGCCGACGCGGGCGCCTCCGCGACCCAGCCCTCGCCGGTGAACTCGGTGTCGATGCCGGCCATGATCTTGAGCAGCGTCGACTTGCCGGAGCCGTTGACGCCGAGCACGCCGATCTTGGCGTCCGGGTAGAAGGACAAATGGATGTTATCCAGCACCTTCTTGGAAGGCGGGTAGGTCTTGGTCAGACCCTGCATGTGGTAGATGAATTGGCGGCCGTTCATTGCGCTCTCGAAGCCCTTTTCCAGCCCGAATCCGTCCACGCGCACAATCGCTACGCCGAAGACGCCTTGTCGGGAAATTCGCCGCTGATGTAGCGGGGGGAACCTCAAAGGGCAAGCATTTGCACCCTTTCTCGGCCCTCATGGTGAGGAGGGCCGCAGGCCCGTCTCGAACCATGGGGCCGCCCCATCCTTCGAGACGACCGCTGCGCGGTCTCCTCAGGATGAGGCGGATGGGAGGTCACGGTAAAACTCTGGAAAGGCTAATTTTAAATCACATTTTTCCGACCCCGTTAGCCACCGTATTTTTACGGGTGTTCCGGCATGATGCAGATCAAGAACCAAATCGCCGGTTCGAACGACATACCATCGTACGGGCGTGAAGCCCGGTTTGCAGGAACAGAGCAATGGGTCGAGCCATCATGGCCATATCGGGTTCCGCGGCGGCCTTGCTGCCGCGCCCGTTTGCCGGGTTCGGCCAGGCGCTGGCCAGCCGCTGGCGCGCGCTGACCAACGAGCTGCTGCACCCGTACCGGCCGGAACTGCATTATATGCGCGGTCCCGGCCCGGCCTGGCGGGCCAAGCACGGCCAGCGCGGCTAATTCACCCCCTATCTTTTCGATCCGCCCTCTCTAAATTGGCGCCCCGGAACTTTCACGGAGCGTTAAGCCTATGGTTCGGGCAGCCATTCTCGACGACTACCAGAACGTGGCATTGAAACTCGCCGACTGGTCCCCCATCGCCAAAGACGTCGAGATCAAGGTCTTCGACAAGCCCTTTGCCAGTGAGGCGGACGCCATCAAGGCGCTGCAGGGTTTCGCCGTCGTGGTCGGCATGCGCGAGCGCACCCCGTTCCCGCGCAGGACGATCGAGGCCCTGCCCGACCTGAAGCTTTTGATCACCACCGGGGCCAAGAACAACTCCTTCGACATCAAGGCGGCCGGCGAACGCGGCGTCACGGTGTGCGGCACCGGCAGCTTCGGCAACCCCACCGCCGGCATCGCCTTCGGCCTGATGCTGGAACTCACCCGCCGTATCGGCTTCGAGAACGCCCGTATGAAGGCGGGAGAGCCGTGGCAAGTGACCATCGGCAAGGACCTCGAAGGCCTGACGCTGGGCATTGTCGGCCTCGGCAAGCTCGGCCAGCGGGTGGCCGGCATCGGCAAGGCCTTCGGCATGAAGGTGCTGGCCTGGAGCCAGAACCTCACCCCCGACAAGGCCAAGGATGCCGGCGTCGACTATGCCAGCCGCGAGGACCTGTTCGGCAAGTCGGATTTCGTCACCATCCACTACCAGCTCGGCGAGCGCTCGCGCGGGCTGATCACGGCGGCCGATATCGGCCGCATGAAGCCCACCGCCTACCTCATCAACACGGCGCGCGCGCCGATTGTCGACCAGGCGGCGCTGCTCAAGGTTCTGCAAGAGAAGAAGATCGCCGGCGCCGGGCTCGACGTGTTCGAGGTCGAACCGCTGCCGCTCGACCACCCCTACCGCAAGCTCGACAATGTCGTGCTGACGCCGCACCTCGGCTACGTCAGCGAGCAGAACTACCGCAAATATTTCCCCGATATCGTCGAGGACATTCGCGCCTGGCTGGATGGCAAGCCGGTAAGGGTGATCGGCTAAACGCCGAGCAACTTCGCCGCGTTATTGTAGGCGACGTCGGCGCGCTCGCCTTCGTCAATCGGCACCGTGTCGAGGAATTCGCAGCCCGGCCAGTCGAACGGATAGTCGGCCGAGAACATGACATGGTCGCGCCCCAGTGCATCGAGCGAGCAGCGCAGCGGCGGCAGGTCGTACATGCCCGAAGTCGTCACCCAGATATTCTCCTTGAGATATTGCGACGGCGTCTTCGGCAGTTTCCAGCCATAGGGCGCCGAGCGGCTGTCGAAGCGGAAGAGCTGGAACGGCAGCGTCTCGCCGAGATGGCCAAGCACGAGCTTGGCTTTCGGATAACGGTGAAACACGCCGCCGCAGATGATGCGCAGCGCGTGCGAGCCGGTCTCCACGCCCCAGCCCCACATCGGACGCGCCAGCACGTTGTAGCCGGCGATTGCCGCGAGCGGCTCCACCGGGTCGGCCGGGTGCAGATAGATCGGCGCGTTTAAGTCGCCCGCGCGTTCCCAGAACGGATCGTAGGAGCGGTCGTCGAGATATTTGCCGTTGGTGTGGCCGTCGATCATGGCGCCGCAGAACTTCAAGTCGCGCACGCAGCGTTCCAACTCATCGGCCGCGGCTTTGGCGTCCTGCATCGCCAGATGAGCGAAACCGGAATAGCGATCCGGCCGCTTCTGCACTTCTTTGGCGAGGAAATCGTTGGAGGCGCGCGCGTTGCGAATGGCGGTCGCGGTGTCGCGCTCGACCTGCACGCCGGGCCCGGCGATCGCCAGCACCGCGCGGGCGATGCCGGTCTTGTCCATCATCGCCAGCCGCTGCTCGCCGAAATTCGTGAGCGCGGCGTAAAGCTGCGCGGTCTTGGCCGGCGCGACGTCGACCATGGTCGGCCGCCAATAGGGCTCGGTGGCAGGATCCAGGAAATGCTCTTCCAGCGCGATCTTCTTGACCATGGCGTGTCCTCAACAAGCTTGCGGCGATGTACCAACACCCGCCGATTTTTTCGCTTTTACCTGTACCGCATATTGGGCTAACGTGTACCATGATGCAAGGCGGCCTCAAGGCCGTCGCGTACCCGGGTGTCGAGTCGTAGCCGATGAACC
>JACQDO010000067.1 GCA_016201085.1 Hyphomicrobiales bacterium
GCCGGGAAGGGTGTCGGCGCAAGTCATCAAAGGACCGGACAATCAGCCACTGCCAGGTTTGCCCGGCGGCCTGGATATTCCCAAGGACCCCTTTCTCGACACGCCGGGGCTGAGCCCCTTTCCCGGCCTTTGCCAGCGCGCAAAAGGGGACATGGATGCGCATGGGGGACAGGCTTCCGGCACCGTCACCATTCCCCCTCTGGCGGACGGGACAAAGATCACGATCGAATGGAAACGAATCGACGAGCTGCACTGGACCTGTACGGTCAAAATCGATCGTCAGGGCAAGCCATCCGAGTCCCTCGTTTTCGAACCGACGTCCGATGCCACCGGAATTTCGCATTTGAAGGCCACGGTGCCGCCGCAAAAAGGGGCGCGACGAAGTTACGGTCCAACTTATTTGTTCCTGGCGTCGGCTCCCGGCTGCACGAAACCGATTGCGGTCAATTACATCCAGCGAACGGATAGCCTGTTAGACAGTTCGGACAAGGTTATCCAGACGAGCAAGCTCGGGCCGGGCATCGACGGCGGCGTGCCGTATCCTGCGCAAGGCGATGCCGGCGGCAGCCATATCATGCAGGATACGCCGGGGATTTCCGGTCCCGAAGGCGCCAGCGATCAGCAGCTTGCCTTGGGAGACATCGCCGAATTGAAGAAAAATTTGAATGTACCGTTCGCGAAAGACGGCATTAAAGCAAAACGCGAATTCAAATTCTGGACCTACGTGATCTGCCCGGAGCCCTACAAGGTTTTGGGACATTGGGAATGGGCGTTCACCATCGCCGTGAACTCAACGGCGCCGCCCCATCTGAAGCAGGCCATCGATCAGGAGCCGACCTGGACGGCGGACAAATAGCGCATCCACAGCCGATCGTCGCGCTTTCATCGCAAGGGACTACACCTGCTCGGCGTTGAGATAAGCGAGCCGCGCGCCGCAGAAGGCGCAGATCAGCCCCAGGCCCAGCGCGGTCAAGCCGGCGATGACATCGACGG
The DNA here is from genome assembly GCA_016201085.1 of Hyphomicrobiales bacterium. Taxonomy (GTDB): domain Bacteria; phylum Pseudomonadota; class Alphaproteobacteria; order Rhizobiales; family Xanthobacteraceae; genus Pseudolabrys. The sequence goes on from JACQDO010000067.1 coordinate 994, forward strand.
TGCCGCCGAGATTGCCGCTCTTGCTCATGACGCCGCCGGCGGTGGCGGCGGCGAACACCACGCCGATGAGAAAACGCTGCGCCAGCCGGTAGACGAATTCGCGCTCGCGCGCCGCGGCGATCAGATAGGCGCCGGTGCCCCAGCCGCCGACAAAGCCGGCGCCGCCGATCGCCCACCAGGCCAGGGCGGAGACGAACTGCTGCGGATTGCCGGCGGTGCGCAGCACGGAGTCGAGCCCGACGCCGAACACGGTGAGCACGATATGCACGACCAGCGCCGCAAACACGCCGCAAGCGATGGCCGCGGCATAGTGCAATCGGCGAAGCGCTTCGGTGTCCATGTCTGTAGGCTCGTATCGTAGAACGACCCGTCACCCTGAGGTGCGAGCCGCGTGAGCGGCGAGCCTCGAAGGGCGACGGCCGTCCATCCTTCGAGGGCCGCGCGTGCGCGCGGCCGCCTCAGGATGACGGATCGCGGCCGGCGTTTCAACGATAAGCGACGATTCTATCGCGGCAGAGTGCGCAATAGCTCTTGCAGTTCGCGTTCCAGCGCATCGAGCGCGGCGGCCCGCGCCGGCGTCAGCCCATTGATGCGGCGGTCGTCGTCTTGCGATTGTAGCCGTTCGGACTGGGATACTCGATAGTCGACCGCTTGCGCGCGCATACCTTGCCCCGTGATGCCCCGAAATAAGTTGTCCACAGGCCTATCTGAGTCGGCGACCGGGTAACCGCGCGCAGGGCGCGGTCCGCCTGAATTGGTTCCGTTGTTGTATTTCTGCGACAGCCGGGACGGCCGTTAGATCCCCGCCAGCTCGCGCATGATCTTGTACAGCGCGGCCTGGCCCTCGAAGCCGATGCCGGGGCGATCCGAGAGGGTGATGGCGCCGTCGGCGATGCGGGCGTCGTCGGCAAAGCCGCCGAAATCGCCGAACACGCCGGGATAGGACTCCGCGCCGCCCAGCCCGAAGCCGGCGGCGATGGCGAGCGACATCTGGTTGCCGCCATGCGGGAACAGCGACGACCTGCGCCAGCCATGGCGCGCCAGCATGTCGAGCGTCTTGGCGTATTGGCCTATTCCATAAGATTGTGGCGGATCGATCTGGATGACGTCGCGGTCGGCGCGAAAGCCGCCGAAGCGCGCCAAATTCTCCACGTCCTGCGTCGAAAACAGGTTCTCGCCGGTCGCCAGCGGCGGCGCGTACACGCCGGCCAGTTCGGCCAGCAGCGCGAAGTCGAGCGGGTCGCACGGCTCCTCGAACCAGCGCAGCTTGAAGGGGCTGAGCGCCTTGGCATAACGCAAGGCTTCGTCGCGGGTGAAGTTGCAAGGGGCGTCGACGGCGAGATGCTCGCCCGAGCCGACCACCTGCAACACGGCTTCCAGCCGCCGCACATCTTCTTCCAGCGGCAGGCCGCCGACCTTCATCTTCACCAGCGTGTAGCCGGCATCGAGATGGCGGCGCATCTCGTCTTGCAAATCCTTGATGGTCTGCCCCGGCCAGTACCAGCCGCCGCCGACATAGCAGAAGACCTTCATGGGCACCTTGCCGCCGCTGAAGCGCTCGGCCAGCACGCGATAAAGCGGCTTCTCCGCGATCTTGGCGACCGCGTCCCACACCGCCACCTCGATGGTGCCGATGGCGATCGAGCGCTCGGAATGGCCGCCGGCTTTTTCCCGCCGCATCATCACGGCAAAAATCTTCGCCGGATCGAGATTGTCGCCACGCTCATTGAGCAACGTGTCTGGATCGGCGGCGATGATGCGCGGGATGAAACGTGCCCGCATCTGCGCGCCGCAGGCGTAGCGGCCGGTGGAATTGAAGGCGAAGCCGCAGACCGGCTTGCCGTTGCGCACGACGTCGGTGATCGCCGCCACCACCGACGTGGTCATTTCGTTGAAGTCGAAGCTGGAATTGGCCAGCTTCGATTTGAGCGGGATCGCGGTCTCGCGGATGTCGACGATGCGCATGGGTTTGTCACGCGTGAGAGATGCGTTCCCCGGATGCGGCGCAGCACGAAGCGAAGCGGAGTGGTGCGACGCTGATCCGGGGTCCAGCTACGCTGAGACAGGAAGCTGGGTCCCGGGTCTGCAGCGCATCACTACGTGCTGCGCTGCGCCCGGGACACGAGGCACTACTTAATCTGCGGAATCTTGGCGTCCCTGATCACGCGGCCCCACTTCTCCACCTCCGCCTTGATATAGGCGGCGAATTCGTCCGGCGTGTTCGCCACCACGTCGAAGCCGAGCTGGGCGCATTTCGCCTTCACATCCGGCAGCGCCATCACCTTGACGATCTCGGCGTTGAGCAGAGCGACGATCTCCTTCGGCGTTCCGGCCGGCACGAACAGGCCCTGCATGGTCTCCGATTCCTGGCCGGCCAGGCCGGCTTCCGCCATGGTCGGCACGTCGGGCATGGCAGCCGAGCGCTTGGCGCCGGTGACGGCGAGACCGCGCAGCTTGCCGCCCTGGATCTGCGGCGCGGCCGGCGGAATGGCGCTGACCGCGATCGGGGTATGGCCGGCCACCGCCGACTGGATCGCAGGTCCGGCGCCGCCGAACGGCACGCTGGTGAGGTCGAGCTTGACCGAGAGCTTGAACAATTCGCCGGCGAGCTGCGGCGTGGTGCCGACGCCGGGATTGGCCATGGTGTATTTGGCCGGATCGGCTTTCACCAGGTCGATCAGCTCCTTCAACGTCTTCACCGGCAGATCGGGGTTGACGGCGAAAACATTGGGCGAGGCGGCGGCGAGCGTGATCGGCGCGAAGTCCTTGAACGGATCGTAGGGATTCTTGGCGTAGAGGCTGGGATTGACCACAAAGCTCGATGAGGCGACCAGGATGGTGTAGCCGTCGGGCGCCGACTTCGCGACCTGGGTCATGCCGATATTGCCGCCGGCGCCGGGATGGTTCTCGATGTAGAACTGCTGCTTGAGGTTTTCCGACAGCTTCGCCGCGATCAGCCGCGCCATCACGTCGGTGGGACCGGCCGGCGCGAACGGCACGATGATTTTCACCGGCTTGTCGGGGTAGGCGGCTTGAGCCGGCGCGATGCCGAGGATGGCCGCCAACAGCACGCCACAGGCCAAGCTTTTCGCAGTCGAGCGCATGAATTCCTCCTGGTTTTTCTGCATCGTAGCATTGCGCAAGGCCGTTGCCAGTGGGGCTTGCGCCGCGCCCTCGCGTGAGGCTGTATTCCGGCCCGCCAACGCCCCTCACGTCGATCGGAGAGAGCATCCATGCCGGCTCGAAAAGTCACCCGCCAGGACCTGCGCGACGCTGCCGAGAAGTACAAGAACTGGGGCAAATGGGGCCCCGATGACGAGGTCGGCACGCTCAATTACACCGCGCCGGAGGACATCGTCGCCGCCACGCGGCTGGTGAAGAAGGGCAAGGTGATCTCGCTGGCGCTCAACTTCGACTACACCGGGCCGCAAGGCGCGAAAAGCAAATATCCGGCGATGGGCCGCACCAATCCGATCCACACCATGCTGCGTACCGGCACCGACGCCTATTCCGGCGTGCTCGACAAGCGCGGCATCCGCGCCGCCGACGACATGGTCACGATGCCGTTGCAATGCGGCACGCAATGGGACGGGCTCGGCCACGTGTTCTATGAAAACAATATGTGGAACGGCTACGACTGCCGCGAAGTGACGAGCGCAGGCGCGCAGAAGTGCGGCATCGAGAAGACCAAGAACAAGATGGTCGGCCGCGGCGTGCTGCTCGATGTGGCGCGCTTCAAAGGTGTCGAGTCGCTCGACGACGGCTACGCCATCGGTAACGACGATCTCTACTCTACGGCAAAGAAGCAGAACGTCGCGCTCAAGCGCGGCGACTTCGTCATCGTGCGCACCGGTATGATGGAGCGCTGCCAGAAGGCCGGCAGTTGGGACGGCTATCCGGGCGGCGATGCGCCCGGCTTCGGCTTCGAGACGCTCGACTTCGTCAAACAGACCGAGCTCGCTGCGCTGGCCAGCGACACCTGGGGCTGCGAAGTGCGGCCGAACCAGAGCGAGGAGGGCATCAATCAGCCCTGGCACTGGATCACCATTCCGATCATGGGCATGACCATGGGCGAGATCTTCGAGCTGAAGGAATTGGCCGACGACTGCGCCGCCGACAAGGTCTACGAGTTCCTGTTCGTGGCGCCGGCCATCCCGATCACCGGCGCGGTCGGCTCGCCGGTCAACCCGCTGGCGATCAAGTGACGATAGAGCTGTCGACCATCACCTGTCCGAAATGCGGTCATCAGGCGACCGAACGGATGCCGACGGATGCCTGCCAATTTTTCTACGTGTGCAAGGGCTGCGGCGAGCGGCTGACGCCGCTGGCCGGCGACTGCTGCGTGTTCTGCTCATACGGCTCGGTGCCTTGCCCGCCGGTGCAGCAGGCCGGCGATCAGACGTGTTGTCGGAGTTGAGAGGTCGACGCATGCAAGCCAAGAGCTATCCCGTGACCCACAGCGAGGCCGAGTGGCGCAAGCTGCTCAGCCCCGAGCAATACGCCATCATGCGCGAGCATGGCACCGAAGCGCCCGGTAGTTGCGCGCTCAACTACGAAAAGCGCCACGGCACCTTCTCCTGCGCCGGCTGCGGGCAGCCGCTGTTTACCTCCAAGAAGAAATTCGAGAGCGGCACCGGCTGGCCGAGCTTCAACGATCCGGTCGAAGGCTCGGTCGAAACGTCAAGCGATAGCAGCCACGGCATGGTGCGCACCGAAGTGCATTGCAGCCGCTGCGGCAGCCATCTCGGCCACGTGTTTGACGACGGGCCGCCGCCGACGCATCAACGCTACTGCATCAATGGCGTCGCCATGAACTTCAAGCCGGACTGACTCAACGCTGTCATGCCCGCGAAAGCGGGCATCCAGTAAACGCAAGCACTCATGATTGAATCGAAACACAGGGATTACTGGATCGTCCGCCTTCGCGGACGATGACGGTCGGGGGAATGGAATGAACATAGGACACAACACCAAACGCACCGGCGCCGAAGTGTTCGCCGACATGCTGGCGGGCTACGGCGTCACCCACGTCTTCATGGTGCCGGCGGTGATCAGGCGCACCTTCGCCGAAATGGAACGGCGCACCAAGATCGCGCGCGTGCACTGCCACGGCGAGAAATCCGCCGCCTATATGGCCGACGGCTATGCGCGCGCCTCCGGCAAGCCCGGCATCTGCATGGCGCAGGTGATCGGTGCGCTCAATCTCGCCGCCGGCCTGCGCGACGCCTATCTGGCGCATTCGCCGGTGATCGCGGTGACCGGCGGGCGCGATCCGAAGACCAAGTTCCGCAAGGTCTATCAGGAAGTCGACGACATTCCGGCGTTCGAGCCGGTGACCAAGTTCAACGCCACGGTCGACGAGGTGACGCGCTTTCCCGACATGCTGCGGCAGGCGTTCCGCGTCGCCACCACCGGCGCGCCGGGGCCGGTGCACCTGCAATTCTGCGGCAACGAAGGGCAGGTGGATGTTGAAGAGGCGGTGATGGAGGCGCTGGTCGAAACACAATTCGGCCGCGTGCCGCCGTTCCGGCCCGAGCCGCAGGCGGAGCATGTGCAGGCCGCGCTCGATCTGCTGCAAAAGGCCGAGCGGCCTATTATTGTAGCCGGCGGCGGTGTGCGTGCCTCCGGCGCCGGCCGCGAGCTGGTCGCGCTGGCCGAGGCGTTGCAGATCCCGGTTGCTACCTCGCTCAACGGCAAGGACTGCATCCCCGGCACGCATCCGCTGTCGGTCGGCGTCGCCGGCACCTATTCGCGCGAAAGCGCCAACCGCGCGGTCAACCGCGCCGATCTGGTCTGCTTCGTCGGCAGCGAAACCGGCGGCATGACCACGCATTTCTGGGCGGTGCCCAAAATAGGAACGCCCGCGATCCAGATCGACATCGAGCCGGAAGCGCTCGGCCGTAATTATCCGCTGCAAGCCAGCGTGCTGGGCGACGCCAAAGCGGTGCTGACAAAAATGCTGGCCGCCGCCGATAAGGCCAGCGCTTCCAAGCGCGCGCCCTGGGTCAAGGAAATCGCTGGCCTGCGCGACGAATGGCACGCCAAGTACAAGGCCGACCTCGCATCGGATGCGGTACCGATCCATCCGGCGCGCATATGCCAGGAACTCAGCCAGCATGTGCCCGATAACGGCATCGTGGTGGTGGATACCGGTCATGCCGGCATGTGGATGGGCGGCATGTATGACGTGCGCAAAGCCTCGCAGAGTTATATCCGCAGCGCCGGCCATCTCGGCTGGGCGTTCCCGGCCGCACTCGGCGCCAAGGCCGCCTGTCCCGACCGGCCGGTGATCTGTTTCACCGGCGATGCCGGCTTCTGGTATCACATCGCCGAAATCGAAACGGCGGTGCGCTGGAAACTCAATGCCGTGATCGTGGTCAACAACAATGGCGGCGGCAACCAGAGCAAGCGCGGGTTCGACAAAGCCTATGGCGAGCCGACCGAGAAGTCGCGCGAATTGTGGACCTATAATCCGATGAATTTCGCCAAGCTGGCCGAGGACATGGGCGCGCTTGGCATCCGCGTCGAGAAGGCGAGCGACATCGCGCCCGCGCTTGCTCGCGCGCCCGCCGCCAACCGGCCGGTGGTGATCGACGTCGCCAGCGACATCGAATTTCTGGCGCCGACCGCGGTGGCCTAGCGGCATAGCGATGGTGCCCGGGAAGGGACTACCGGTTCCTGGCGCGGTCGAAAAACGCCGTGATGATGCGAATCTGATTTCCGCTTAGCGCATAAACCACGCGCAATACGCGGCCCTGGTGTTCGGGAATAGAACGAAATGCGCGAAAGACGTTATTGCGTTCCGGGTCCGGCTCGATGGCGTCAGGCTCAGCGACGGTGCGATCGACCCATTGGCGCTCGATGCTGCGCTCGGCGAGCATGGTCTCGGCATGTTGCGTAAAAATAACCCGTTTTTCGTTCATACTTTGCGTCAGAATAAGAGCCGCAGGGGACGAATATTGTGATTTGAAATTTACAACCGATTCCCAATATGGTCACGGCAATAACCGTCAACAAAGGCGCCAACAGGTATGCGCGCATCGGTTCGAACTACAATCATCAGGGATTTGGCAGGATATGAAGTCCGTGATTATGGAAACCCTGCGCCTGTTCCCGGTGCCAGTTTGTTGGCCGGGCCGCCGTCAGGAATTCACATTGTTGGAAAGTCGGGGACCAACGAGACCGTTACGATTTCTACTGCGCAGAATCTCCGTCGATGGGAAAAGGTCCGCCGAATAAATTCGCCCGAGGAAATTGTAGAGTTTATGAATGCTTGGGGACAAATTTCGCGATGGCTAGGCGACGATGGAAGCAAACCCTATAGCGAAGCCTACATTTTAATAGAACCGCACTTGCAATCAATTAAGCAACTCGCAAGTTATGTCGAAGGTGGCGACAAACGGAATTTTTATTTGAGTCTCACAGGGAATCGTCTGCTTGATCGCGCAATAATTGCAGTTGATGTCAACGAGCCAGATTCGGCGTTCATCGTCGAGGCACCTTCGTTGTTGCGCTTTATGATAGTTGAAATGTGGAACGAGTTCGGTGGTGAAAGGCCAGCAGATTTTGGCTTCCGAATTTGTCCGCATTGCGGAACACAATTTCAAGTCGGTGGCCGTCGCGACACAAAGACGAGACGCACTGATGCGCGATTTTGTTCTGATAGCTGCCGAAGTATGGCGAGCCGCGCTCGCGTGAAATTGCAGGGAAAAGCCGCGTTCACTCCGCCGCGGTAGGAAAGGTCGCGCCAGCCGCGAGATGCTTGCGTGCATCCAGTAGCTCAAAGGCCACAATCCTACCCTCGGCGTCGAAATCGAGTACGACGCCGTCGGCGACTTCCTCGCTCTCGATCACGGGCGAATCGGCAAAGCGCACGTAGAGCGCATCAGCCTCGGCATCGTAGGTCGTCTTCATCGTATTGGCCTTCCAGGTCGGCGAGCTTACAGGCAAAAATAATATAGCATAATCGCCGCCGGATGGCGAATGCGGCCTAGCCAATGCGGCCTAGCCCTCCCCAATCTCACGCAGAATCTCGGCGGTGTGCTGGCCGAGGCGGGGCGCCGGATGTTCGGAGGCCGCTTTCCAGCCGTCGATCACGATCGGCGTGCGCACGCCCGGGATCGTGCCGGCCTTGGCGGCGGCGCTCGGCAGTTCGAGCTTCATGCCGCGGTGGATCACCTGCGGATCGTCGAACACCTGCTCGATATCGTTGATCGGCCCGGCCGGCACGCCTTGCGCCTCGAGCTTGGCGAGCAGGTCGTCGCGCTTCATCGCTGAGGTGAGCGCCGACAGTTTGCCGATCAACTCCTCGCGATGCTTGAGCCGGCCGACATTGTCCTTGTACTCCGGATTATTGGCGAGCTCGGGCGCGCCCAGCACATTGCAGAATTTGACGTATTGACCGTCGTTGCCGGTGGCCACGATCGCGTAACCATCGGCCACCGGGAACACCTGATAGGGCACGATATTGGCGTGCGCATTACCGATGCGCTTGGGCACATTGCCGGACACCAGATAGTTCAGCGCCTGGTTCGACAGCACGCCGACGGTGGTATCGACCAGAGCGGTATCGACGTAGCAGCCTTTGCCGGTCCGCTCGCGCTCCCTCAGCGCGGCCAGAACGCCGACCACCGAATAGACGCCGGTGACGATGTCCGACACCGGAACGCCGACGCGGGTCGGCTCGCCGCCCGCCATGCCGGTGAGGTCCATGATGCCGCCGATGCCCTGCGCCATCAGGTCGTAGCCGGCGCGCTTGGCGTCCGGGCCGTCCTGGCCGAAACCGGTCACCGAGCAATAGATCAGCCGCGGGCATTCATCCTTGAGGCTCTTGTAGTCGAGCTTGAATTTCGCCAGTCCGCCGACCTTGAAGTTCTCGATCAGAATATCGGAGCGCGCCGCCAGCTTGCGCACGATGCGGCGGCCCTCGTCGCTCTCGAAGTCCATCTCGATCGAACGCTTGCCGCGGTTGGCGGCATGGAAATAAGCCGAGCCGATGTGCTTGCCGTCGGCCCCTTCCACGAAGGGCGGACCCCAGCCGCGGGTATCGTCGCCGGCGCCTTTGCGCTCGACCTTGATGACGTCGGCGCCAAGGTCGGCCAGGATTTGCCCCGCCCAAGGTCCCGCCAGGATACGGGCAAGTTCGAGGACGCGGAGGCCCGCCAGCGGCTTCGGCATGTAAAGGAACTCCCAGCAATGCGGAATGAAGGACGCTGGCGGGGGTTATAGATAGAACGTTTCGCTCTGACCAGAGTGGGAATTGTCCATTTGTCGCAGGCGGTTGCGGTCAAATGCGCGATCCGGCTATAGCCCTGGCCGGCATAGGCGGCTAAGCTGATTGCGGGCGCGACGTAGGGGTTTTGGCTGACGTTTCGATGCCGACCAACCGTGGCGGGATGCTCCGCCGCTAAAAAAGACCCATTGGAGGAACGCAAACATGAGACCGATTTCGACAATTCTCGCCACGGCCGCCGCAGTCATCGTGCTGTCGGCCGCGGCGCAGGCGCAGGTGACGATGAAAGCCTCCCACCAGTTTCCTGGCGGGAAGGGCGACGTGCGCGACGACATGGTGCAGATGATCGCCAAGGAAGCCGCGGCCGCCAATGTCGGCCTCACCATCCAGGTTTATCCGGGCGCCTCGCTGTTCAAGCCGAACGACCAATGGAACGCCATGGTCAACGGCCAGCTCGACATCACGCTGTTCCCGCTCGATTACGCCAGCGGCAAGGTGCCCGTCTTCAGCGCGACATTGATGCCCGGCCTGATCCGCAGCCAGGAACGCGCCAAGCGCATCAACAACTCGCAATTCATGAAAGACATCCGCGCCGAAATCGAGAAGCGCGGCGTGATCGTGCTGTCCGACGCCTGGTTTGCCGGCGGCATCGCGGGCAACAAAGGCTGCCTGGTGCATCCGAACGATCTGAAAGGTCTGAAATTCCGCGCCGCCGGACCGACCTTCGCCTCGATGTGGGAAGCCGCCGGCGCCAGCATCGTCAGCCCGCCGTCGAACGAAATCTACAACGCGTTCCAGAGCGGTGTCGTCAACGCCACCGATACCAGCCTCGGCACCTTCCAGTCGATGCGGCTCTATGAGGTGACGGACTGCCTCACCGCGCCAGGCGAGAATGCGCTGTGGTTCATGTATGAGCCGGCGCTGATGTCGAAGAAGATCTTCGACAAGCTTAACAAGCAGCAGCAAGACGCCATTCTCGCCGCCGGCAAGAAAGCCCAGGCATTTTACGAGGCCAAGGCCGACGCGATCAACAAGGAAGCGGTCAAGGCCTTCGAGGATCACAAAGTGAAAGTCGTGACGCTGAGCGACGCCGACTACCAGGCATGGCTCGATCTGGCGAAGACAAGTTCCTATGCGCGCTTCGCCAAGGAAGTGCCGAACGGTCAGAAGCTGATTGACGAGGCGCTCGCCGTTAAATAGCCGACGACGATCCGGCCGGCGGGGGTTCCCGCCGGTCGGCGCCGTTGCAAAGCGCGATAGCATCGCGAAAAGACTGTCCCATCGAACCAGCCGGAACAATCGACCCCATGGACGCTTACATTCGGGCGGTGACCTTTCTGTCGCGTGTTTCAGGCGTGATCGCGGCATTTTTCATCGCCGCCGCCGTGCTGGTGATCTGCGATATCGTGGTCGAGCGCTA
>JACQDO010000142.1 GCA_016201085.1 Hyphomicrobiales bacterium
GACCACCCGCTTGCCGGTCAGCGGCAGGGTGCATTCCTTGAGGAGCTTGGACTGACCGTCCTTGGAGACGTGCTCCATGGTGACGATCACCGGCTTGACGCCGGCGACCAGGTCCATGGCGCCGCCCATGCCCTTCACCATCTTGCCGGGGATCATCCAGTTGGCGAGATCGCCGTTCTCCGCCACCTGCATGGCGCCGAGGATGGCGATGTCGATGTGACCGCCGCGGATCATGGCGAATGAATCGGCAGATGAGAAAAAGCTGGTGGTCGGCAGTTCGGTGACGGTCTGCTTGCCGGCATTGATCAGGTCGGCATCTTCCTCGCCCTCATAGGGGAACGGCCCGAAGCCAAGCATGCCGTTCTCGCTTTGCAGCTGCACGGTCATGCCGTCCGGGATGTAGTTCGACACCAGCGTCGGAATGCCGATGCCGAGATTGACGTAGAAGCCATCGCGCAATTCCTTAGCGGCGCGTTCGGCCATCTGCTCGCGGGTCCAAGCCATGATCAGACCTCCTCTCCGGTACCGGCGGGCGCGGGGCGCTTGCGCACGGTGCGTTGTTCGATGTGTTTCTTGGCGTCCGCCACGTGCACGATGCGTTTGACGTAGACGCCCGGCGTGACGATGTGATCGGGATTGAAGTCGCCCGGCTGCACCAGATGCTCGACCTCTGCCACCGTCACTTTGCCGGCGGTCGCCATCATCGGATTGAAATTGCGCGCGGTCTTGCGATAAACGAGGTTGCCTTCGGTATCGCCCATCCAGGCGTGCACGATCGACAGGTCGGCGACGATGCCGCGCTCCATGATGTAGCGCTCGCCGTCAAATTCGCGCTCCTCCTTGCCCTTGGCGATGTCGGTGCCGACGCCGGTGCGGGTGAAGAAGGCGGGGATGCCGGCGCCGCCGGCGCGGATGCGCTCGGCCAGCGTACCTTGCGGATTGAATTCGATCTCCAACTCGTGGGCGAGGTACTGCTGGGCGAACAATTTGTTCTCGCCGACATAGGACGCGATCATCTTTTTGACCTGGCGCGTTTCCAGCAGCAGGCCGAGACCGGCGCCGTCCACGCCCGCATTGTTGGAAACGAATGTGAGATTCTTCACGCCGCTGTCGCGGATGGCGAGGATCAGCGTCTCCGGGATGCCGCAGAGGCCGAATCCCCCGCAACAAATCAACATGCCGTCCTTGAGCAGCCCGGCCATCGCCGCGCGGGCGTCGGGATAAACCTTCTTCATGCCACTATACCGCTCGCCTCAATGGCGGCGCTCCTGCCTGAATGTGAGAGAACTTCACTGCCTGCATGGCGGGGAGAAAACATCAATACGGGCTGGACGCAAGCCTACTGCTGAGTAGCGGCGGGCGGCGTGATGTCGGTGATCGGGTTGCGCGGCCGTTGCGGAACCACCGGGGTGGTCGGCGCGGCCGGAACGACCGGGGTGGCGGCCGGCGCTTTCTGGGTCGCCAGCGCGGTCGGCAGCGGTAAGTGGTGCGGGTAATAGGTCCAGCCCACGAATATGACGACAAACAACACCGCCGACAGCACCGCGCCCATCCCATGACGGCCGAAGGACAGCAGGTTGCCGACATAGGCGGCTATAAAAACAAATACCGCCAGCAGCACGGCATAGAACCAGTCCACCTGTGCAAGATCGATCGGCATGCTGTCATCCTCCGTGTGCTGCGGCCCCGCCGCTGCCGCATATTAGCGCAGGCCCACGATACGGGTCACCGCACCTTCCGGTCATTTCGGGGCGCGCGTCAGCGCGAGCCCGGAATGACGTGTGTATGTTATTTGCCGAAATCCTATTTGCCACTATACCACTCGCCGCCATGCAAAATCTCCTCATCCTCACCGAAGTCCAGGAAGCCATGCGGGCCCGTTACAAGGCCATGCTGCTGGAGCGGTTCCCCGGACAACTGACCATCAATGTGGTCGGTCACCACAACGACGTCGGCCCCTATATCGCCGATACCGACATCCTGCTGTGCTTTTCGCCGCCCATGGCCGACCATGTGGTGCGCGACGCCAAGAAGCTGAAATGGATCCAGGCGCTCGGCACCGGGGTCGACAATATCGTCGACCTGCCCTCGCTCGGACCGGAAGTGGTCGTCACCAATGTGCGCGGCATCCATGGCGCGCCAGTATCGGAAGCCACCATCGCCTACATGCTGTCGCTGGCGCGCGACCTGCCGCGTTCGGCGCGCGCGCAGGATAAACATGCCTGGGAGCGCTGGCCGTCGCGGCTCTTGGCCGGCAAGACCGTCGGCATTCTCGGGGTCGGGCTGATCGCGGAATATCTGGCGCCGATCTGCAAGCTGTTCGGCATGACGCCCGCGCGCGAGCAAGGGCTTCGACCGCATGATTCATCGCAACGACCTGCTGAAGATCGCGGGCGAACTCGACTATCTGGTGGCGCTTGCCCCGCTCACGCTGGAGACGCGCGGCATCGTCGGAGAGAAGCTGCTCGCCGCCATGAAGCAGAGCGCGTACTTGGTCAACGTCGCGCGCGGCGGCGTGGTCGACGAGCAGGCGCTGATCGAGGCACTCGACAGCGGCCAAATCGCCGGCGCCGCGCTCGACGTGTTCTCGCAGGAGCCGCTTCCGGCCGACGATCCGATCTGGCGCGCCAAGAACGTGACCATCTTTCCGCATCTCGGCGGCTACTCGCACGGCTATGAAGAGCGCGCCATGCCGACCATCGCCGGCAACATGGCCAAGTTTCTCGGCAACGATCTCAAGAGCATGATCAATATCGTGCGCAAGCCCGCCTCCTGGGGGAACTAAATCATGGCCTTGTCCGAACGCCTGAACACGCCGATCTCCGACGCCGAACTCACGCGGCGCTGGCAAGCGGTGCGCGCCGCCATGGCACGCGAAAAGATCGATGTGCTGCTGATGCAGAACAACAACGATCACATGGGCGGCTATGTGCGCTATTTCACCGACATGCCGGCGACCAACGGCTACCCCAACACCGTGGTGTTTCCGCGCGACGACGAGATGAGCGTCGTCTGCCAGGGGCCATTCGCCGGCAGCGAGACGACGGCGCAAGGCGACGTCAACTGGCGCGGCGTCAAGCGCATCATGACCACGCCGAGCTATGCCTCCTGCTTTTACACCAAGGACTACGACCCAGAGCTCGCCGCCAAGGCACTGGAGCCATACCGCAACGGCACCATCGGCTTTGTCGGCACCTATCAGATGTCCTACGCCATGCTCGACTACATCAAGCGCGCGCTGCCGAAGGCGCGCTATGTCGACGCCTCCGACCTGGTCGACCGCATCAAGGTCATCAAGAGCGCGGAGGAAATGGAGCTGGTGAAACGCGCGGCGGCGATGCAGGACGGCGCCATGCGCGCCGCCTTCGCGGCGGTCAAGCCCGGCATGCGCGACACCGAGGTGGCGGCGGTGGCGCAGCAGTACAGCGTCTCGCACGGCAGCGAGAACGGCATCTATCTGTGCGCCTCGATGCCGCTCGGTCAGCCATCGAAATTCGCCAACAAGCACTTGCAGAACCGCGTCATCCAGAAAGGCGATCAGATCGCGCTGCTGGTCGAGGATAACGGGCCGGGCGGCATGTACACCGAGTTGGGTCGCTCCTGCGTGGTCGGCGTCAAAGTACCGCAGGCGATGCGGGACGAACTCGCCTTCTGCATGGAGTCGCGGCGCCTGACGCTCGACCTGCTCAAGCCGGGCACGCCCTGCAAGGACATCTGGGACGCCTTCAACGCCTTCATGCGCAAGAACGGCCGCCCGATGGAGGCGCGGCTCTACTGTCACGGCCAGGGCTACGACCTGGTCGAGCGCCCGCTGATCCGCAGCGACGAGCCGATGACCGTCGCCAAGGACATGAACATCGTCGTGCATCCCACTTACATCCATGCCGGCACCCTCAACTGGCTGTGCGACAATTACCTGATCGGCGGCAACGGCCCGGGCGACCGGCTGCACCGGTTCCCGGAAGAGGTGGTGGAAGCAGGCTAATTGGGTGTCTTGACCGCCACGCCCGAGAGCGTCAGGGTTCGCCTCCAAAAGTGGAGGAGTTTCCCAATGAAAAAACCAATAATTGCCGCGGTATTTGCCAGTGTATTGGCATTGACCGGGTCCGCGACGGCGCAGAATTTTCCCAATCATCCGGTAACCATGGTGATCCCGTTCGCCGCCGGCGGACCGCAGGACACCATCGGCCGCATCATCGGCCAGCGCATGGGCGAACTGCTCGGCCAGACCGTGGTGATCGAGAACGTCGGCGGTGCCGGCGGCATGACCGGCGCCAAGCGCGTCGCCGATGCCAAGCCCGACGGCTACACCATGATCCTCGGCAGCGTCGGCACCCATGCGCAGAACCAGACGCTGTACAAACGGCCGCTCTACAACGTGCTGACCGATTTCACGCCGGTCGCTTTCCTCGCCGAGACGCCGATCGCACTCATCACGCGGCCGGACATGCCGGTGAACAATTTCAAGGAATTCATCGCCTACGCCAAAGCCAATCAGACCAAGATGCAATTCGGCTCGGCCGGCGCCGGCTCGGCCACGCATCTGGGCTGCGTCGTGCTCAACAGCGCCATGGGAGTCACCATCACCCATGTGCCCTACAAGGGCACCGGACCGGCCATGCAGGACCTGATCGCCGGCCGCATCGATTATCTCTGCGAGATCATCGCCACCGGCAAGCCGCAGATCGACGGCGGCAAGGTGAAGGGCATCGCCATCATGACCAAGGACCGCTCGCCGGTGCTGCCGAATCTCGCCACCACCGGCGAACAGGGCCTCGAGGTGCTGGCCTATACCTGGAGCTCGCTGTTCCTGCCGAAGGGCGCGCCGGCCGACGTGGTGGCCGTGCTGAACAAGGCGGCGGTCGGCGCGATCGACACGCCGGCGGTGCAGGAGCGTCTGGCAAAGCTCGGCGCCACCGTCGCCAAGAAGGATCAGCAAAGCGCCGCCTGGCTCGGCAAGTTCGTCGAGAGCGAAGTCAAGAAATGGGAAGCGCCGATCAAGGCAAGCGGCGTGCAGGTGGAGTGAGGCGACGATTGCTCCAGCGGTCTTGCCGCGGCGCGTGGGATGGAGATTTTGACGATGGCCGACATCAAGATTCTCAATCCCGACACGCTCGGCAAGCCGCTCGGGCAGTATTCGCATCTGACGCGCGTGAAGGCGTCTGAATTTATCTTCATCGCGGGCCAGGTCGGCGTCGACAAGGACGGCAAGGTGGTCGAGCCCGACGACTTCGACGCGCAATGCGTGCAGACCTTCGCCAATATCGAGGCGGCGCTGAAATCGGTCGGCGCCGGCTGGGGCAATATCGTGCAGTTCACCACCTATCTGGTGCATTCGCAGGACATCGCCAAGTTCATGACCTTCCGCCGGCGCGAATTTCCCAAGATGTTTACGAACGGCGCCTATCCGCCCAACACGCTGCTGATGATCGACCGGCTGGTGCAGGAAGCGCTGCTGGTCGAGGTGCAGGCGGTGGCGGCGATTTGACTATCTGCTGTCATTGCCGGGCTTCTTATTTCCCTCTCCCCTTGTGGGAGAGGGTGCCCGAGCGAAGCGAGGGCGGGTGAGGGGTCGGAGTCTCTTGCGGCACTGACCCCTCACCCGGCTCGCGCTCGGATTCCCTCCGCGCGAGCCACCCTCTCCCACAAGGGGCGAGGGAAGAGAGATTGCCGCTCGCGTACCGTTTCTTTTCCGATTCAATTTTCAAACAGCAGACGTGCGTCACCGCCCGTCGTCTTGGCGGCCGGGTGCGCCGTAGTCCCTCTTCCGCCTTCGCCCTGCGGACTTCGGCGGACAAGTCCGTTCCCCTCAAAAGACGAGGGGTGGCGCGCCGAGTCAGGCGCAACCTTAACAGTGCACGCACCGTTTCCGGTAACGTGCGGGCGCCTTTCGGCGCGCCACCCGAACCGCCTGAGGCTCGGGCTTATTTGCGGCGGTTCTCCTTACGGCGCCGGTCCGCGCTTTCCGGCGAGCGTAGTAATGCCCCACCTGTCAGCGAGCTCCTCGCGGGAGGTCCTAATGCCTCCGGGCGGGGGCCGGCGCCGCCCGGGGGTTAGGGGGTGCGTTCATCCCCCGCCCGCAGGCGCCGCATCCGATCCCACGTCATGACGCCTCATGAAGCGCCCCTCATTGGGTCGGACAATTTTGACTATAATCCTTGTTAGGACTGCGGTCAAGTGGCAATATTCCTGACGGCGGCGGTTGCGGCGCCCTCGCCCACCGCCTAGGTTCGCGCGATGCTTGCCGCCGCCTTCCCGCCGCCCGGCGCCACCGACTGCCATGTGCACGTGATCGGGCCGAAGTCGCGCTATCCGCTCTCGCGCGAGCGCCGCTATACGCCGATGGATGCGCCGGCCGCGGCGCTCGCCGCCATGCTCGCGCGCCTCAAACTCGCGCGCGTGGTGCTGGTGCAGCCGAGCTTCTACCGCACCGACAATGCCTGCATGTTCGCCGCCATGGCCGAACTGCCGCAGGCGCGCGGCGTCGCCGTGCTGCCGGACAAGGTGGCGGCGGCCGAACTCGATCGCCTGCATGCGCGGGGCATCCGCGGCCTGCGCGTCAACATCGCCACCGGCGGCGCGGCCGCGCTTGAGGTCATGCGGCGCGACATCGCGGCGGCCGCGCGTTTGTGCGAACGGCACGGCTGGCATGTGCAGCTGTTCGTCGCGTCCACCGCCATCGAAGCGCTGACCCCGCTGCTCAAGGAACTGCCGGTCGACATCGTGTTCGATCATTTCGGCCTGAACGCGCCGGGCGCCGACACGCCGGGCTTGCGCGCCCTCAAGCGGCTGCTGCACGCCGGCAAGACCTGGGTGAAAATTTCCGGCGCCTACCGCATTACCAGTTGGCGCGATCCGCGCCTCGGTCCGCTGGCGCGCGAGCTGTGCGCGGTCAATCCGCAGCGCATCGTCTGGGGCTCGGACTGGCCGCATACGCCCAAGCACAGTCTGCGCAAGCCGAATGCGGAGGAGGAATTGCCGTTCCAGGCGATCGACACCGCCGCGCTGCTGGCGCTGGTGCCGCATTGGCTCGGGAACGACCGGCTGGTGCGACGCGTGATGGTGGATAACCCGAGGAAGCTGTACGACTTCTAGGTTAGTCGCGGCGCGCTCCGCGGCGCCGGCCGAGGCTCCCTGCGGCAAGGATTAATTTCTAATTTTCGCACCGGAGGGACGGCCGTTCGAGAAGTCCGCGATTGCCCGCGCCGGCCCTCGAATTCCCATGCGTACTGTGAGATGTTTGCATCCCCAGGATGTGTGCAAGGAACGCAGTCCAGCAAAAAGGGAGGGTGTCATGAACGCTTGGAAAAAAATACTACCGGCCGTTTTGGCCGTTATCGGCCTGCTCGGCGGCTCCGTCTTCGCCGCCGAAAGAGCGACCAAGGATGAAGCGCAGGCGATGGTGAAGAAGGCGGTGGCCTTCGTCAAAGCGCAGGGCGCGGACAAAGGCTATGCCGAAATCAGCAACAAGACCGGCCAATTCGTCGACCGCGACCTCTACATCGTCGTCTATGGGCTGGACGGTGTGGTGCGGGCGCACGGCGCCAACCAGAAGCTGGTCGGCAAGAACATGCTCGACGCGCAGGACGTCGACGGCAAATATTTCGTCAAGGAGCGGGCCGAACTCGGCAGCAAGCAGGCGTCGTTCTGGCAGGACTACAAGTTCGTCGATCCGTTGACCAAGAAGATCGAGCCCAAGCAAATGTATTGCGAGCGACTCGATGAAACCGTGGTTTGCGGCGGCGTCTATAAGCTCTGAGCGATCGTCACGGGCCGCGTTCGCGCGTCCTCCGGACTGCGTCAACGGGTTCGCGTGCCGCGCACGCGAACCCGCAATGACCGAAATTTTAGTCCGCGTCGCCCGCAATCGGCGACTGTTCGGTGGCCAGACATCCAACTCGTATTGTGTCATGTTTCGTCCAGTCGGGCGCAATCCGAGTGGAGAAACAAATGTCGGCCAACACACGTGTTTTTGCGGGCGTCATCGCGCTCTTGGCGGTGACCAGCTTCGCCGGTCCGACAGCGGCGCAATCGCAGGACTGCACAGGAAATTCAGGGACCGATCGGGACATTCAAATCGGTGCCTGCACCGCCGCAATCCAGTCGGGTCGCTGGCTGGGCAAGGACCTGGCTTGGGCCTTCAACAATCGCGGCAGTGCCTACAAAGACAAAGGGCAATACGACCGCGCCATCCAGGACTACGACCAGGCGGTCAAACTCGATCCGAACAATGCCTCAGCATTCAGCAATCGCGGCGTTGCTTACAAAAACAAAGGCCAATACGACCGCGCCATCCAAGACTACGACCAAGCGATTAAGCTCAATCCGAGCTACGCTTTCGCTTTCAATAATCGCGGCGCCGTTTATTCGGATAAAAAACAATACGACCGCGCCATCCCGGACTATGATCAGGCAATCAAACTCGATCCGAACTATGCCTTTGCCTTCAACAATCGCGGCAGTGCTTACAAAAACAAAGGCCAACTCGACCGCGCGATCCAAGACTACGACCAAGCGATTAAGCTCGATCCGAGCTACTCTTCTGCTTTCAACAATCGCGGCGCCGCTTTTTCGGATAAAAAACAATACGATCGTGCCATCCAGGACTACGATCAAGCGATTAA
>JACQDO010000068.1 GCA_016201085.1 Hyphomicrobiales bacterium
AACCCGTGCTTCTTACCGAAAGTTTCGATTGCCACTGGCTTTGCGATTCCTTGACCGATTTACATCTAATTTTCGGGCTAAGGAAAACTTAAACGGGAAAAGATGTATCCTCCCGCCCGCATCGTCTGCCTGACCGAGGAGACCGTGGAGACGCTTTATCTCCTCGGCGAGGACGCGCGCATTGTCGGCGTGTCCGGCTACGCCGTGCGCCCCGCCAGAGTGCGCAAGGAGAAGCCGCGCGTGTCGGCCTTCATCTCCGCCGACGTGCCGAAAATCCTGGCGCTCAAGCCCGATCTGGTGCTGACTTTTTCCGATCTGCAGGCCGACATCGTCGCCGAGCTGATCCGCGCAAACGTGGCGGTGCATGCCTTCAACCAGCGCGACGTCGCCGGCATCTTCGACATGATCCGCACGCTCGGCGCGCTGGTGGGCGCGCCCGCCAAGGCCGAGGCGCTGGCGGGCTCGCTCGCCGCGCGCGTCGACGCCGTGCACGAGCGCGCGCTCAGGCTGCCGCGCCATCCGCGCGTCTATTTCGAGGAGTGGGATGAGCCGATGATCTCGGGGCTGGGCTGGGTCTCCGAGCTGATCGCGGCCGCCGGCGGCATCGAGGTGTTCCCGCAGCTGGCCGCGCGCAAGAATGCCAAGGACCGCATCGTGATGCACGCCGACGTGGTCGCCGCCCGGCCCGATATCATCGTCGGTTCCTGGTGCGGCAAGAAATTCGTGCCCGCCAAGGTGGCGGCGCGGCCCGGTTTCAGCGCGGTGCCGGCGGTCGCCGGCGGCTTCCTGCGCGAGATCAAATCCACGCTAATTCTACAGCCGGGCCCGGCCGCGCTCACCGACGGGCTCGACCGGCTGGCCGCCATCATCGCCGAATGGGCGAAAAGCAGCGGCAAAACTGCATAGCGGCAGCTTTTGGCGATTGGCAATGAGGGCCGTCGCTGTGCTATGTAGGACCAAATTGACGCAAAAGGACCCGACAGCGATGCAACCGAACAAAGCCCGCAACGACCTGTGGATGGATCTCGCCCTGGTGGCCTTCCTCATCGCGCTCGGCGTGGTGGCCCGTCTGCTGCCCCATGCACCGGGCTTCCTGCCGGTCGCCGCCAGCGGCCTGTTTGCCGCCCGTATGCTGCGCATTCCGGCGCTGGCGATCATGGTGCCGGTGCTCGCCATGATCCTGAGCAACGTGGCGCTGCCGGGCGAAGACTGGCGCGTTCAGGCGGTCGGCTTCGCGGCCATTGCGATCCCAGCCGTGGCCGGCATCGCCACGCGGCGCTGGAGCGGCATCCTCCCAACCGCCGCCACCATGGTCGTGTCCTCGCTGCTGTTCTTTGTTCTGTCGAACTTCGCGGTCTGGGCATTCAACGGCATGTATCCGATGACCTGGCAGGGCCTAGTGCAATGCTACGTCGCCGCGCTGCCCTTCCTCGAGAAGACGATGCTGGGCGACCTGGTCTGGACCGGCGTGCTGTTCGGCGGAGCCTGGCTGGTCATGCGCACACCGGCGCTGGCACGGGTTCGGGCGCGCTAACCAATCCAGCGCTGCAATCTTTTCCAATATGACTTGAGCCGGCCGACCACATCGGCCGGCTCTTCCGGTTGGGCCAGCCGCAGGCCGACGGTGGTGACGCGGCCGCTCTCGACCTTGTGCGCCAGCAAGGCGATCGGGCCGAGCGCGACGATGTCGCCGGTCTTGGCCGGGCGGCCGAGATTTTCCGTGAAGAAGTCGGCCAGCGACACCTCGGTATGGTCGGCGGCGACCTGCAGGCCGTAGATTTCCGCCAGCGCGCCGAGCGTCGCGCTTCCCGCCACGAAGAAATCGCCCAGCAGGCTGGGGTCGGGCGAGGCCGGCGCCGGCATTTTCACGAAGAAATGGTCGAGCGACTGCGCCTTCTCCGGCGGCGCCAGCAGATAGACATAGTCGCCCTCGCGCACCGGATCGGCTTCCGCCGGCGTGAGGATCTGCTCGTTGCGCACAACAAGCGTCGGCCGTGCCCAGCTCGGAATGAGACCGCGCCGCAGATACGGGCTGTTGGCAGGCACCGGATAGCCGACGATCTCGCGCGCCAGCTGACCGGGCAGATCGAGTTCGACACGGCGCGGCACCGGATCGCTGCGGGTATGCACGATGTCGAGCTTGCGGGCGGCGAAGGCCACCGTCCAGCCCTGCACCAAGAGCGACAGCAGCACGACCACGAACGCAACGTCGAAGAACAGATAGGCCACCGGCAACCCGACCAGCAGCGGGATCGAGGCCAGGAAAATCCCGACCGCGCCGCGCAAGCCGACCCAGGAGATGAACAGCTTCTCGCGCCACTTGAAATTGAACGGCGCCAGACACAGGAACACCGCCACCGGCCGCGCCACCAGCATCAGCACCAGCGCCACCACCACCGCGCCGATCAGACTGTCGGCCAGCCGCTGCGGCCAGACCAAGAGGCCGAGCAGCACGAACATCACGATCTGCGCCAGCCAGGTCGCCGCGTCGAGAAACACGATCACGGAATTATGCGCGCGCGTCTGCCGGTTGCCGACGACCAGGCCGGCGAGATAGACGGCGAGAAAGCCCGAGCCGTGCACCGCATTGGCGAGCGCGAATACCACCAGCGCGCTCACCGTCACGAACGGCGCGTGCAGACCTTGCGCCAGGTTAAGCCGGTTAAGCACAAAAGTGATGATCCGGCCGCCGACCATGCCGATGATGAGGCCGAGGATCGCTTCGCGGGCGAGCGCCAGCAAGGCATGCGACCAGGTCTGGTTGCCGACGGCCAGGATTTCCACGAGCAGCAGCGCCAGGAACACCGCGAACGGATCGTTGGTGCCCGATTCCACTTCCAGTGTGGCGCGCACGCGCGGGCGTAGCCGCAAGCCGCGCGCATTGATCAGGAAGAACACCGCCGCCGCGTCGGTGGAGGCGACCACCGATCCGACCAGCAAAGCCTGGATCCAGCCGATGCCGAGCACCAGCTTGGCGATCGGCGCAGTGAGCAATGTGGTGATCACCACACCCACTGTTGCAAGTGTCACCGCCGGAGCCAGCACGTTGCGAAAGGTGGCGAAGCGGGTGCGCAGGCCGCCATCGAATAGGATCAACGCCAGCGCGATGGAACCGACGGTATAGGCGGTGCCGACGTCGGAGAATTTGACGCCACCCGGCCCGCCCTCGCCCGCCAGCATGCCGACCAGCAGGAACACCAGCAGCAACGGCGCGCCGAACCGCAGCGCCAGCAGGCTCGACAGGATGCCGGCGAGCACCAGCAGGCTGCCCAGCAAAATAGCGATACTGACCGTGTCGAGCGAGGCCATATTTATCTCGTCATTCCGGGACGCTCGCCTTAAGCGCGTTTACGCGCGTCTTCGACGCGCTATGGCGAGCGGGCCCGGAATCCAGGGTTACAAATTACTGACTGATTTGATCGTAAAGGTCGACCCATTGCGGGTTCGACTGCTCAATTAGTCGCAATTTCCTAAGTTTCGAACCAGACGAGCCGGCCTACGCCATACTGGCTGGTGAATCCGCGAAGTATTTTGTTTTTGTGCTCATAGACGCGGCGGACAAGATCGTTGGTTACGCCGATATAGAGCGTACCGTTCCGGTCACTGGCGAGCAGATAGACATAGTAGGCCATGCGCATGGCCCCTGGATTCCGGGCTCGTGAGCGAGAGGATCTCGCGCGCCTCATCCGGATTGGCGATCTCCAGCCCCAGCCCTTCGAGGATCTTGCGCACCTGCGTGACCTGCTGGGCGTTGGATTCGGCCAGCTTGCCGGCGCCGATCCAAAGCGAATCCTCCATGCCGACCCGCACATTACCGCCCATCGCCGCAGCCTGGGCCGCGACCTTCATTTGATTGCCGCCGGCCCCTAACACGGACCAGCAATAATTCTCCGGCCCGAGCAGCCGGTCGGCGGTTCGCTTCATCATGATGACGTCTTCGGGATGCGCCCCGATGCCGCCGAGAATGCCGAACACCGACTGCACGAACAGCGGCGTCTTGATCACGCCGCGGTCGAGGAAATGCTTGAGCGTATAGAGATGGCCGATATCGTAGCACTCGATCTCGAAGCGGGTATTGTTCTCGGAGCAGGTTTTGAGAATGTATTCGATGTCGGCAAAGGTATTTTTGAACATGCCCTTGCGGGAGCCTTCGAGATACGGCTCCTCCCAGTCGTGTTTGAACTTGCCTTTGTAGCGCGGGATCATCGGGTAGAGCCCGAAATTCATCGTGCCCATGTTGAGGGAAGCGACTTCCGGCTTGAAGGTCGCGGCCGGCTTGACGCGCTCTTCCACCATCATGGTGGGCGCGCCGCCGGTGGTGATGTTCACCACCACGTTCGAGCGCTGCTTGATCACCTTGAGGAACGGCGCGAAGGCCTCCGGCGTCTGGTCGGGACGCCCGTCCTGCGGGTTGCGCGCATGCAGATGGACAATCGCCGCCCCCGCTTCGGCAGCCCCGATGGCGGCATCGGCGATCTGTTGGGCGGTCACCGGTATATACGGAGACATCGAGGGCGTGTGAATCGAGCCGGTAACGGCACAGGTAATGATGACTTTGCGCGGCTTCGCCATGAGCTATCCATCCCGCTGATATGTATGTTGTGGTTTCGTTATTGGACTTGGGCGACGATCCTAGAGTATCAGCCGTACTCAAGTCACCCTGCGGCGAGTATTTAACTTGCGCATGAGCTATTCCGAAACCGGATGCCGGGCCGGATCAAGTCCGCAATCATGCGCCAGGACAGCGACGTGGATGATAAAAATCAATCTGCGGCGGCACGGTCTTCCGGGATCCTGATCGGAGCGCTCTGCGGCATTGCCTCCGCGCTCGCCTGGGCGGCGGGCTTTGTCGCCGCCAAGCATGGCGTTGCCGTCGGCTTTTCGCCCGCCGATCTCGCACTGCACCGCTTCCTGTGGTCCGGCCTGCTGCTGATGCCGCTGGTGCTGCGCGATGGCATCGGCGACCTCGGCGGTATCGGCTGGAAACGCGGACTGACCATGAGCGTGCTGTCCGGCCCACCGCAGGCCATGATCGCTTATACCGGTTTCATGCTGGTGCCGCTCGGCCACGGCACCACCATCCAGCCGGCCTGCGCGGCGCTGTCGGGGTTGATCCTGGCCACGCTGCTGCTCGGCGAACGGCCGACCGTCGCACGCGTCATCGGCGGAACCACGATCATTGCCGGACTGCTGGTGTTCGGCGTTGAATCGATCACCACCATCGGCAGCCATGGCGTCGGCGGCGATCTGCTGTTCGCCACCGCCGGCTTGTTCTGGGCGATCTTCGGCATCCTGCTGCGCTACTGGCTGGTGTCGGGCACGCGCGCGGTGGCGGCGGTCGGCGCAATCTCGGTGCTGGTCTATGCCCCGCTCTATGGCGTGCTGGTTGGCTACGAGAATTTGCTGCGCATGAGCCTCGCCGAAAATCTTTTGCAGGTCGTAGTGCAAGGCCTGATCGCCGGCGCGCTGCCGATCTTCCTGTTCGCGCGCGCGGTCGTGCTGCTCGGCGCCGGGCGCGCGGCGACGTTTCCGGCGCTGGTGCCCGGCTTCTCGATGATCATCGGCTATCTCGCGCTCGGCATTATTCCGAGCATCGCGCAGGTCGTCGGCCTCGTCATCGTGGTGATCGGCTTCCGCTTCGCCTTGCGCTAACGATCACTCCGGCCCGGCGTATTTGCCCGCCGTCTGCGGGAACATGTTCTTGATGATCTTGAATTTCGAGATGTCGACGGTGGCGTCCATATGCATGAAGATGACGGCGTCGCGCAGCACCTTCTCGATGCCGAAATCGAGCATGATGCCGTTGCCGCCGTGCAGTTCGACCGCATGCTGGGCGACCTTCA
>JACQDO010000159.1 GCA_016201085.1 Hyphomicrobiales bacterium
CAAGTCGATCTTGTTCAGAACGGGGATGATCGTGAGGTCCGCTTCCATTGCCAGAAAGGCGTTATGCACGGTCTGCGCCTGCACGCCCTGGAACGCATCGACGAGCAGAATGGCCCCTTCGCAGGCGGCGAGGCTGCGCGAGACTTCGTAGTTGAAATCGACGTGGCCGGGGGTGTCGATCAGGTTGAGGATGTAGTCCTTGCCGTCCTTGGCGCGGTAGTTCAGCCGCACGGTCTGCGCCTTGATGGTGATGCCGCGCTCGCGCTCGATATCCATCGAATCGAGCACCTGTTCCTTCATCTCGCGCGCCTCCAGCCCGCCGGTGAGCTGGATCAGCCGGTCGGCCAGCGTCGATTTGCCGTGGTCGATATGCGCGACGATGGAGAAATTGCGGATATTATTGATGGGGACGGCCGTCATGGCCGCGAGATAACACTCGGGGTGGGGTCGTACAAGCTCGCTCCGCCGTCATTCCGGGGCGCGGCCGAAGGCCGCGAACCCGGAATCCATAATCGCGGTGCTGCGGAGTATGGATTCCGGGTTCGCCGCTGCGCGGCGCCCCGGAATGACAGTCTGAGGTTGGACGAATCCGGCCTTGTCATGCGATAGACGGCCATGCGACTTGCAGCACCATTTGCCGCCTTCGACCGCGCCGCCGGCCGCTTGCGCGCCGTGCTCACCGATCCGGCGGGTGGCGAGCGCAACGCGATTCTGGCGCTGGCCGCCTATGCACTGCTGTGGACGCTGTACGGCACCATCGCCAAGGGCAGCCAGGGCCTGCATTACGACATGACCGAGGTGATCGCCTGGTCGCGCGATCTGGCCTGGGGCTACAAGCACCCGCCGCTGGCAGCCTTCATCGTATGGCTGTGGTTTAGCGTCTTTCCGCTCGCCGAGTGGTCCTATTATCTGCTGGCGATGCTGATGCCGACGGTGGCGCTGTGGTTCGCCTGGCGGCTGTCGGCGGATTATCTCGACGCCGACAAGCGCGTGGTGGGATTGGCGCTGCTCATGCTCATCCCGTTCTTCAATTTCCATGCGCTGAAATTCAACGTCAACACCGTGCTGATGCCGATGTGGGCGGCCACCACCTTCTGGTTCCTTCGCTCTTATGCGACGCGCGGCGCTTGGTATGCCGCACTCGCCGGCGCCGGCGCGGCGCTGTGCATGCTGGGCAAATACTGGTCGGTGTTCCTGCTTGTCGGGCTGATCGTGGCGGCGCTGATCGGTCGGCGGCGTGGCGATTATTTCCGCTCGGCGGCGCCCTGGATCGCGGTGGCCGCCGGTTTCGTCGTGCTCAGCCCGCATCTCGCCTGGCTGGTGCGGCATGATTTTGCGCCGTTCGGCTATGCCGTCGGTATTCATGGCGCCAAGCCCTTCCTCGTCGCGCTGAAAGCCGCGCTCGGTTATGTCGCCGGCTCGATTGGCTATGTGGCGATCCCGCTGATCGTCGTGCTGTCCACCATACGGCCGCGCCGCGCCGCCTTTGCCGACATGGCATGGCCGCGCGAGGATGCGCGCCGGCTGGCGGCGGCGGCGTTCTGGGCGCCGTTGCTGCTGCCGATATTCGGCGCGCTGGCGAGCGGCACCGAGATCACCTCGCTGTGGTCGATGCCGGCCTGGACCTTGTTGCCGGTGTTGTTGTTGTCGCCGCCGGCGTTGACGGTGGCGGCCGCCGACACGCGCCGCATTCTCGGTCTGGCGATTGTCGTACCGCTGGCTGTGCTGCTGGCTTCGCCCGTGATCGCCATCAATGTGCAGCATTCCGGGCCGCAGCCGGCGGCGGCTCATGCGCAACAGCTCGCCGCCGAGATCGAGCGCGTCTGGCATGAGATGACGCCCTTGCCGCTGCGCTTTGTCGATGGCGATCCCGACATCGCCTATGGCGTCGGCGCCTATGCGGCTGAGCGCCCGCGCGCGCTGCCCGGCATGCCGGCGCCGGGCGAGGCCGAACTCAAGCGCGGCGGTGTCGCCATCTTATGCTTTGCCGACGATGCCGGCTGCCGCGCCGCCGCCAGCGCGCGTGCCAGCGGCGTGGCCGGCAGCCGCACGTTAGAGACGGAAATCGTGCGCCATTATTGGCGCTGGCCGGGCCAGCCGCGGCGCTATAGCATCGTCATCCTGCCGCCGCGGTCATAGAAGCACCTACCCGGACCATGATATTCCAAGTCGCCGGGTTGTCTTGTTTGCGGAGGCCGTTTGCAACCTAAACCAACGACGAAAACTCAGCCGAAGCCGAACACGCGCCGAGCGACGCGCGACGCTCCCGCGTCCGCGCTCGCTGCCATCGCGCTGATGCTGCGCCGAACGAATATGGCGCTGTTCGCGGTCGCCGGTTTGCTGATGCTGCTGATCGCGGCCTTCATCGCCCTGCATTCGATCGGCGACAACGCCGCCGGCGATCGTTCGTCGCAACAATCGGCGCGCCGTCTCACCTTTCTCGCCATCAACGACGTCTATCGTCTGCAAGGCGTCGCCGAGGGAAAGAGCGGCGGCCTGACGCGGCTGCGCACTTTGCGCAAATGGATCGAGCGCGATGCGCCCAACGCCATCCTGCTGCATGCCGGCGATTTCCTGTCGCCCTCGTTGACCAGCCGGGAGTTCAAGGGCGCGTCGATGATCGACATCATGAACCGGCTTGACGGCGAGCCCGACGGCTTCGACAGCCGCATGTTCGTGACCTTCGGCAACCACGAATTCGACATTTCGAAGTGCAGCGACGCCGATCCGCCGCTCAACGCGCGGGTGGCCGAGTCGCAGTTCATGTGGCTCGCCGCCAACCTGGATTTTTCCCGCTGCGCCGGCATGCGCGACATGCCGGAGCGCAAGAACGTCATCAGGGACGGCGTCGTCATCGAGGTCGACAAGATCAAGCTCGGCCTGTTCGGCCTCGGCCAGACGCCCGACCAGGTGGGCGCACCGGTCTATCCGAACAACGAAAAAGCGCTGCCCGCCGCCCGCCGCAGCATTGCTTACTTGCGCGAGCGCGGCGCCGAAGTGATCGTCGCGCTGACGCATCTGTCGCGCGCCGAGGATGAGGAATTGATCAGGCAGTTGAGCGGGTCCGGGCTCGACCTCGTGGTCGGCGGCCACGACCACACCAACATGGTGCTGCTGGACGCCGACGGCAAAGTTCGCGGCGTCAAGGCGGATTCGGATGCGCGCACGGCCTGGCGCATCGACGTGCAGGTGCCGGCGGGCGGCAGGCCGCGCGTCGACGCGCAGCTCATCGCGCTCAACCAGGCGATCCCGCCCGATCCCGCGCTCGCCAAGGTCGCGCAAGACTGGTCCGCCCGCGCCGAGCGGCAGATTTGCGCCGCGCGCGGCTCGGCCAAGGCCGATTGCCTCGACGAACCCATCGGCCGTACGCAAACCGTCATCGAGCTGGAAGAAGAAGCCAACCGCTCCAAGGAAACGGGTTTTGGCGACTGGCTGGCCGATCTCGTCGCCGAAAAAACTGGCGCCGATGTCGTGCTGATCAATTCCGGCATCCTCGGCCTTAACGAGGATCTGGCCCCCGGCAGCAGGCTGGTGCTGCGGCATGTCGTCGACATCTTCCGCTTCAACGACGTCGTCGCGGTCGAGTCGTTCCCGGCCAAGGTCGTTTGCGAGGCGATCAAGCACGGCTTCAAGACCCCCGGCATGGGCGCCTGGCCGCATATAAGCGGGCTCGACGTCGAGGTGACGCGGCGGGCGGGCGGAAACGAAGCGGCGGTCAAGGGCTTTCGCCGCAAGCCGGGCGTGACCTGCGCGGACGAAACTCCGGTCAACGTGGCCACGGTGCCTTATCTGCTGTGCAGCAATGACGGCTATAAATTTCTGCCGGCGAGCAAGAGCTGCATCGCGGACCTCGGCAGCAAGGCGCGCGCGGAGGGCGGCCGGCTTCTCGGCGATATTGCCGAAGCGGCCATCCGCGCCGCGGGCAATGCCGGCATCAAGCCGAAGACGGATGGCCGTTTGCAATTTATCGACGCCAAGTAAGTGCGTGTTCCTGGCGCAGTCCGTAGGGCGCAATAAGCGAAGCGCATTGCGCCATCTGGGCAGCTTCCCACAAACCGGCTGTCTTCGCGACGGTCCTAAGGCGGCGCAATAAAGCGATTGCGCCCTACGGGCTATTTCCACCACCGAAGCCTCAACAGTCTGTATTCTCCCTCTACGACCGGCTCTGCCAACGCGATGACCTCAGCGACGAATTCCGTAAGCAATTTGCCAACTCTATTCTTCTCGGGTTCGAAGTTGCCGTGGTCCCAAATGTCCCTACGCAACTGCTCATACAGTTTTCTCGTATCCTCGGTGTCCTCGCCGCCGTACGTCTCATTCGCCTTCTGGGCCAACATTTGTGCTGCTACTTCGATATGTCGTCGAGCTTGATGCAATTTCAGGAACGTCTC
>JACQDO010000160.1 GCA_016201085.1 Hyphomicrobiales bacterium
AAGCCGATCGTCTCCACCCGCGCGAAACGCTCCAGCGCCCAGGCCAGGCAGACCGTGGAGTCCTGCGCGCCGGAGAACAAGACGAGAGCGGTATCGTTATTCAAAGTCATGTTTGTTCCGGCCACGCCGATAAGGGACACACCGCCGTGCCTTCCGAAGAGCTTTCATTGCATGTGGCGAACTTTAGCGCGCGACGAAACGGCCGTGGCGTCTTCTTCTTACGCGGCAACAGGTCGGAAGGTGATGCGGCCCTTCTTCCCAGCTTTGCGGTGAGGCTTCATAACGATTTCGATGTCCTGCTCGAACACCGTAAGCATTTTCATCAAGCGCTCGGCCGAATAGTCCTCGAAATCGCCGCGTAGCAAATTCGAGAGGTCGGGCTGCGAAATTCCGATCAGCTTGGCGGCTTTGATTTGCGTAAGCCCGCGCTCTTTAACAAGCCGGTGCAACTCAATCACAATACTGGCCTTGAGCTTGCGTTCCTCGGCATTGGGCAAACCGAGGTCGGCAAAGACATTGCCGCTGCTCTCGTAGGCTTCGATCTTACGCTTAGTCATGGCTTGCGCCCTCCTTTATCGGTGCGCGCACGATAATGCGACTCTGCATCGCGCACGCGCGAGTTAATAAGTTCAATCTCGTGCCGCGGAGTGGCGATGCCTCTTTTTGCTTTCTTCTGAAAAGCGTGCAGGACATACACCACGCCGGCAAATCGCACGGTGTAAACTGCCCTGTAGGCGTCGCCGTCGAAATCCTCGACCAGCTCCAGGACAGCACGACCGCCAAAACCTTTGAGTGCTTTCGCCGATCACGGCTCACCGCCATCTTGCACCTGTTGCAGCGCATAGCCCATGCGGTTTTGCACTCTCGCAGGGAATTGCTTCAGGTCTTTACGGCTGGGGCCGATAAAGATGCAGGGCTTCTGTTCAGGCCGGTTACCGTTCACTTAACAAATTATAGGGCCATCCCTATAACGCCGTCAAGAGTATGCGTACGAGTCCAATCAATCCCACTTCGGCGACCAGGACCAATCGACGATGCGGCCGCCGGGGCGGGCCAGCCAAATGGCTGTGCGGGCGCAACGATGGAAGAGGAGCTGCAAAGCCGCGGCGAGTTGCTGGGCTTTTATTGACGCGTCACTCGGGCACGCCCGCCTTGCGCAATCCGTTAGATAGTGTCTCGACATGTTCCGGGCGGCGAAGCGGCACATAGTCTTTGAGCCTGGCCACCCGGAACGACGAGTCGATTTGAAGAAGCCGTGCCGCGGCCTGCTCCGCTTCCGCTTGCAGTCCGGCGAGCGCATAGGTCGCCGCGGCGATACGGTTTGTGAGGCTATGATGGGGATTTTCCCGCAACGCCTTTTCCACCCAAGGCAAGGCTTCGGCATAGCGGCCGGCCAGGAAGTGCGCGTATGCAGTCGCGGCAAGCATCAGATACATGCGCGGATCGAGCGGGCTCAGGCGCATCGCGCGGGCCAAATGGTCGATCGCCACTTCCGGCTCGCCAAGATAGACATTCACGAACCCGCTGAAGAACCACGAGGCCGCGACGTTCGGATTGAGCGCAAGCGCCCGGTCGATCATCGCCCTACTGGCATCCAGGTCGCCGGCGACAAAGGCGAGCGCATAACCGGCCTCCGAGAGCGCCTGCGAGTCATTGCCCCCCAGTTCCGACGCCCGACGCGCGAGCCGCGTAACCTCGGCGATCTCTTGCGCGCGATCCGACATCCAGCCGTTGGCCTTGCGCTGGACATAGCAAGCCGCCGCCATGCCATAGGCTGCCGCGAATTCCGGATCGAGTTCGATGGCCTTGTAGAACAGCCGCCGCGCCTGGTCGTTGTCCTCACGCTTTGCAAGCTCGCAAGCCATTCCCCGCAGATAATAGTCGTAGGCGTCCAGGTTCTCCGTCGGTTTGCGCTTGGCGCGGTCTATTTCGGCCTGCTGCAGCCTTGGTGCGATCGCGCCCACGACGCTTGCGCTGACCTTGTCCTGCAGGTCAAAGATATCTTCGATGCCTCCGTCCACACGGTCCGCCCAGAGATGGGTGCCGCTCGCGGCGTCGATAAGCTGTGCCGCGATCCGGACCCTGCCCGAGGCCTTGCGGATACTGCCTTCGAGGACATAGCGGACGCCAAGCTCGCGACCGACCTGTTTGATGTCGATGACACGGCCTTTGTAAGTGAAGCTCGAGTTACGCGCGATGACGAACAGCCAGCGGATGCGCGACAGCGATGTGATGATCTCTTCCACGATGCCGTCGGCGAAATAGTTCTGTTCCGCTTCCCCGCACATGTTTTCGAACGGCAGAACGGCGATCGACGGCCGGTCGGGCAACGCCAAGGGCTCCGGCGCGCGTGGCTCGATGCTCACAACGACCGGCGTCGCCGCGTTGCCGCGCACGCCGGCGGTAACCGGCGCCGCTGGCCGATGCTTCCGCCACAGCAGGTCGCCCACGATGATCGCGACCCCAACCGTCAGCACGAAAAGCCGGCCGTCGATGAAGGAGGGCCAAAACGAGCGAACGTCTGTCAGACGCAGCTTGTGCAGGATTTCGGCGACCCAGTGCTCGGGCGTAAAACCGGTCAGGACGAGAATGCCGCCGCCTACGACCGCGTTGGATGCGTGCTCCCGGATTTTCTCCCAGAGACGGCCCAATAGGCAGGCCTTGCCTGCGTGCTGCTCGGTCACTCCTGGGCCCTCCCGCATGGCGATTATGCCAGATCGACGGAAATTGCACCTGCGAAACCAACCCGGGGATAGTGCAACACCGGGCGGTCAAACAGGGTCCCTAATCCCACTTCGGCGACCAGGACCAATCGACGATGCGGCCGCCGGGGCGGGCCAGCCCGGCGATCTCGCGCATCTCCGCATCCGACAGGTCGAATTCCAGATTGGCGAGGTTCTCCGCCAGCCGCTCGACCTTGCCGGTGCGCGGGATCGTCGCGATGCGCTGCTGGGTAAGCCAGCGCAGGCAGACCTGTGCCGCGCTCTTGCCATGCGCCTGGCCAATGCTTTGCAGCAGCTTGTCGCCCTTGGCGCCGCCGCGCGCGATCGGACTGTAGGCGACCACCGCCATGCCGCGCAGCCGGCAGGCAGCGATCACCTTGTCCTGGTCGAGAAACGGGTGGCATTCGATCTGATTGCACACCAGCGGTTCGCTCGTGACCTTGTTGGCCTCGTCGAGCAACGCCACGGTGAAGTTGGAGACGCCGAGCGCTCTCGCATAGCCCTCGCTCTTCATCTTGGCCATGGCGCCGAGCGTCTCGGCCAGCGGCACGCGCGGATTCGGCCAATGGATCAGCAGCAGATCGATGACGTCGAGACGCAGCTTGGCGAGGCTTTCCTTGACCGAGCGTTCCAGATCGGGCGGCGCCAGCAAAGTCGGCTGCACCTTGGTGGTGACCAGCACCTCGTTGCGCCTGCCGGCGGCGCGCACGCCCTCGCCCACTTC
>JACQDO010000161.1 GCA_016201085.1 Hyphomicrobiales bacterium
CATTCCTCCAGCGCCTTCTGCAACGGGTGCGATGGCGGCACCCAGTGCGACAGCTTGAGCTCGAAGGTCTTGTCCTGCGCGAACGTTCCGCTTGTCGCGCCGATGAGCGCGGCGATGGCGGCGGCGAAGATAGTACCGGCGTAACGGGCTTGCATGGGATCTCCTCCCCCGAGGGTTGGGTGTTGGTTACGATGCCAACTTTTGCAATATTCAGCCGCATGTCGCTGCCGTTGTAAAGGTTATAGTTTGATATCAAACTAGTTCGCGGAGCGCGACCGGTCAGGCCGCGGGCCCGGGAGGAGAATTCCAGTGCGTGGCAGCAAAGGGACACGCGGCGCCCGCCGCGGCAGAAACGGCGAAGCCATTGCCGAATCGATCAATTTCGGACCGCTCGAGCGTTGGATCGGGTTCAATTTGCGCATGGCGCAGGAGGCCGCCTTCCAGGCCTTCTCGCGCCGTTCGCAGGAGGTCGGCGAAGGCCCCGGCCGCTTCGCCACCCTGACGCTCATCGGTCGCAATCCCGGCATCAGCCAGACCGCGCTCAGCCTGGCCGCCGGCCGCGACAAGTCGAGCCTCACCCCGGTGGTCGAGGACCTGGTGCGGCGCGGCCTGGTGGCGCGCAAACGCATGCGCGACGACCGCCGTACCTATCGCTTGAATTTGACCGCCGCCGGCAGGAAAACGCTGACCCAGCTCACGCGCTGCGCGCGCCAGCACGAGCGCAATCTCGACGCCATTATCGGCCGGCGCGACCGCACGCGGTTCCTGCAGATTTTGAAGCGGATCGCGGCGGAGATCGAGTGATTATTTTCTGTCGTCCCCGCGAAGGCGGGGACCCATAACCACTGGCTTCACGATAGGAACGAAACAGAAGTCATTAGCGACTTGGATTTTGCGAAACGGATAAGACACGGAGTATGGGTCCCGGCCCTCGCTGCGCTCGGCCGGGACGACAGTAGAATTCATATAACCCGGAATTTCCTCAGCACCTCTTCCGGCACCGGATGCGATTTCAGGCGGCCGTTTGGCTGGCGCACCACCCATACCCGCTTCTCCGCGCACTCCACGCAGGTCACGCCCTTGAGGCTCAAGCGGTGGTCGATCTCGAAGCTCCTGTGACCGAAGTTGATTTTCGATTCCACCGTCACATCGTCGCCGAAGCGGGTCGGCTGCATGAAGCGCGCCTGCGTGTGCACCAGCGGAAAGCCGCTGAAATTGTAGGTCTTGAGCATCTCGATCTTGGTCAGCCCCAGCGCGCGTTCGAACAGCGCCGAGGTTGAGTCATCGAAGATCTCGAAATAGCGCGGATAGAAAATAATGCCGGCCGGGTCGCAGTCGCCCCAATCGATACGCACCACGCGGGTGTTGCTGAACAGCATAGGGTGGTCCGATCCGGGACCGCCCGGTCTTATATGCGCGGGTTCGAACAGCGATTTCCAGTCGACAGGGATCATGCGTTAA
Source organism: Hyphomicrobiales bacterium (assembly GCA_016201085.1). GTDB lineage: Bacteria > Pseudomonadota > Alphaproteobacteria > Rhizobiales > Xanthobacteraceae > Pseudolabrys. The sequence goes on from JACQDO010000161.1 coordinate 1,462, forward strand.
CGCGGCGCCATGCGCAGCGCGCCGTCGAGGCGGATCACTTCGCCGTTGAGGTAGCCATTGCGGATGCAATGCATCGCCAGGGCGGCGAATTCGCTTGGGTTGCCCAGGCGCTTGGGGAACGGCACCGAGGCGCCGAGCGAATCCTGCGCCTCCTGCGGCAGCGCGCGCAGCATCGGCGTGCCGAAAATGCCGGGCGCGATGGCCAGCACGCGCACGCCGAACTGGGCGAACTCGCGCGCCGCCGGCAGCGTCAGCGCGGCGACGCCGCCCTTGGACGATGCATAGGCGGCCTGTCCGATCTGACCCTCGTAAGCGGCAACCGACGCCGTCGAGACGATCACGCCACGCTCGCCGTCGGGCAAGAGCGCGAGCGGCTGCATGCCGGCAGCGGCCAGCCGCAACATGTTGAAGGTGCCGATCAGGTTGATTTTGATGACGCGCTCGAAATCGGCCAGCGGCATCGGTCCGTCGCGGCCGACGATGCGCTTGGCGGGTCCGATGCCGGCGCAATTGATCAAAATGCGCGCCGGCCCATGCGTGGCGGCGGCCTTTTGCACGGCGGCCTCGGCGGAGGCGCTATCCGCCACATCGCAGGCGACCGCGATGCCATCGATCTCGGCCGCGACCTCGCTCGCCGCCTTTTCGTTGACGTCGAACAGCGCGACCTTGGCGCCGGCCGCCGCCAGTTCGCGCGCGCAGGCTGCGCCCAGGCCCGATGCGCCGCCGGTGACGATGGCCGCGTGACCCTTGATCTCCATTATATCGTTCCTTGTTCGCGCATGATCATTTCCGACCTTGCTTCGCCCGCCGAAGCGTGCTTCGCGAAGGCGGGAAACCGGTTGCTGCTTTTCGGGATCATGCGCGTCCTTTGGCCGTTATGACGCGCGAGGATAAGGGGGTGGCATACAGTTCGTCCACCAGCGCGGCGCGGTTCGTCAGCACCGAGCGCTGGTTGATCGAGCCCTTGGCCCGGCGAATACCACGTCGCGCACATAGGGCGCGAAATGATCGATGAAGCGCGCGCGCAACGGGCCGACGCTCACCCAGGTGCCGGTCGACATCTTGTAGTCCTCGGCGATGCGGCCATCGAACAACAGGCCCTTGCTGGGATGATCAGGGTCGACGAATTTCAGCGCATCGCCGATCTTGTAATAACCCTCCTCGTCGAAGGCGTCGCGCGTCAGGTGATCCTGGCGCCAATAGCCGGGCGTGATGTGCGGTCCGCGCAAGCGCGCCTCCAGCTTGCCTTCGTTCGGCACCAGCTTGAGTTCGACGCCCGGCGACGGCAGTCCGATATTGCCCGGCCGGTCGAAATCCCAGGAACAGGCGAGCGCCAGCGGCGAGGTCTCGGTCGAACCGAGCGAGGTCAGAAAAATGATGCGCTCGCCGGTGGTCTCGATCGAAAGCTTGGTCAGCGCGTCCCAGGTGACCTGGTTGAGCCCCGCGCCGGCATAGAACAGCACTTTCAGCCGGCTGAAGAAGTTCTCGCGCAGCGCCTCGTCGGCACGGAAAAGCGGAACCAACGCCTCGTAGCCCTTCGGGACGTTGAAATAGATGGTAGGCGCGATCTCGCGCAGATTGCGCGCGGTCTTCTGCGCGCCCGGCGGCGTCGGATTGCCGTCGTCGATATAGAGCGAGCCGCCGTTCACCAGCACCATGTTGAAGTTGTGGTTGCCGCCGAAGGTGTGGCTCCAGGGCAGCCAGTCCACCACCACCGGCGACTCGTCTTCGACGAAGCAGAAGCCGGCGGCGATCATCGACTGGTTCGAGCACAGCATGCGATGGGTGTTGATCACCGCCTTCGGCTCGCCGGTGGAGCCGGAGGTGAACAGGAATTTGGCGATGGTGTCGGGTGTGACGCGCGCGTGCGCGTCGGCGATGCCGGCCGCATCCTCGGCGCCGATGAGGTCGGCGAACGGCGTGCACTTGCGGTCCGCGATGGGGTTGCGCGTCACCGCCAGTTCGACGTCGCCCGGCAGCGCCGCCGCCACGGCGCGCGCGAAGGCCGAGCCGTCATTGGCGAACACCAGGCCGGGCGTGAGCAAGTTGATCATCATGCGCAATTTGCCGAAGTCGGTCGACATCAGCGAATAGGCCGGCGAGATCGGCGCGTAAGGAATGCCGACATAGATCGCCGCCAGGCCCAGCAGCGCGTGCTCGATATCGTTGCCGGAAATAATCGCGATCGGCCGCTCGGCCGACAGGCCACGGCGCAGCAATGCGGCGCCGATGCGCTTCACATGGTTCAGCACCTGCGCGTAATTGAGCGTACGCCAGCGCCCCTCGGCGTCTCGCTGGCCCAAGTAGATGCGCTCGGGCGCGGCCTTGGCCCAATGTTCGAGCGGCTCGCTCAAGTTGTTATGGAAGGGCGCCAGCACCTGCTTGGTGCGCAGATGGATCACGCCGCCGCCGCTCTTTTCGAGCACCGCGTCGAACGTGCCCAGCCGCACCGGGCGCAAGGGCGCCTGTGCGGTGGAACGAGGCGGAGTAGAACTGGACACGGAGCCGGTCCTCATCGTTTGAGCAAAGCCATGGCATGATCGCCGAAGGGCATTAAGTACGTTTTATCTCTGGCGCGCGCAATTGACCGCACTTTCGAAGGACCCGGTTTCAGTGCTTACGGGTATCGCTGACATTGAGCACCACAGCCATGCCCGTATCTCCCGCGGCGCAGCCGGTGAACAAACCGTTGCCGCCGCCGCGTAGCGCGAGCTCTTCGATCAACTCTATTACGCTGCGCATTCCCGTTGGTCCCTGCGGATGCCCGAAAATCAGCGACGAGCCGTAGTTATTCATTCTTTCAACCGGGAAGCCGGTGTCGCGCGCGAACACGATGTCGTTCACGGCGAACGGATTGTGAGTTTTCACGGCGTCGATGTCTTTGATTTCGAGATTCGCCGCTTTGAGCGCCGCCTGCGCAGCCGGCACCGGCGCCATCGGCATGTGCCCCTTCTCGACGCGCGCCTGGCCGAAGCCCAAAAGCTGCACCTCAATGAACTTATCCTGGGCCAACTCGGCGGCGCGCTCCTTTGTTGTCACGATCATGCCGGCATTGCCGTCGGCGGGATGGGTCTGGCCGCCGAAGGTCACCGTGCCGTTCGGCTTCACCGGTTTCAGCTTGGCCAGGCTTTCAGCCGTAATTGCGAACACGCCTTCATCGCCGGCAAGCGTGCCCGTCCGCTTGCGGAAATTTGCGTCGGTGATCGGCGCCTCGACCATGTAGCGGCGTTGAAAAGCGCGGTCATTGGCGAGCGCGTCCTGATATTGCTCGTAGCGCCGTAGCACAACATTGTGCTGCTCGGCCGTGCTGATCTGATAACGCATGGCGACGTTTTCGGCGGTGTCAATCATGGCGTTCATGGCGAAAGGATCGTTGTTAAAGTTATCGAATACCCACGCCTCAGTGAGACTTGTGCCTCCCGGTCCGGTAGGATTGGGATAAACGAGCGTTGCGCCATTCGAACAGCGGTCCGCGGTCACCGCCAGCGCGCAGGCGGCCGATCCCTGTTCGACCTCATCTGCCGCCATCTGCAAGACACGCGCGCTCGTGGCGCACGCTTGGCTTACGGTGGGGCCGGGTACGTTGGGAATTCCCATCATCCCGGTAACCCAGGGTAGGCCGAAAAAACTGCTCGGCTGCGGAATCGTGATACCGAGAATTCCGAGGTCGATCGCATCCATGGGAAACTTCTTATTCGCCAGCGTATCGCGTGCGACGTTGGCCGCGAGCTTCATGCTGTGTAGATGACCTAACGCGCCCTGCCACTTCGCGAAGGGCGTCGACCAATACGTGCCGTAAGGAACATACGCTTTGTGCATCGGGTTACCTATCCGCTAGCGGGCCTGTTCGGCCTGCCACTGGCCGAAGGATGAGCCCGCCTTGGCCAGCTTTTCCAATAATGGAGCGGGTTGCCAGTATTGCGAATCGAGCGTGTGCTGGAACTCGAGAATACGGTCATAAATCTTTTCGAGCCCGACGGAATCCGCGTAGAACATGGGCCCGCCGCGGTAGCGCGGAAATCCGTAGCCCGAAGTATAGACGACGTCGATGTCGCTGGCACGAAAAGCGATGCCTTCCTCCAACACGCGCGCGCCTTCATTGA
>JACQDO010000162.1 GCA_016201085.1 Hyphomicrobiales bacterium
CGGGACGTTCTGCGCTAAAGCGGGCGCGGCCGTCAGGCAAATCAACAAGGCTGCCAACGACGCGGCTATCGCCAGTCTGGGGGTTTGCGCAGTGTGGTGTCCTGCCATCACGGTCTCCGCCTCGCGTCCCCTTGCGCCCCGATCATCGATCTAGGAAACGGCTGTGGCTATTTCACGGCCCGAATTATGCGCTGATTCGGCGCTAATCGCGATGCATTCCAGGTTTAGTAGCGCTCTTGACCGCCCTCTTCGGGAATCAGGATCTCGCGTTTGCCGGCGTGATTGGGCTGGCCGATGATGCCTTCCTGTTCCAGGCGCTCCATCAAAGTGGCGGCGCGGTTGTAGCCGATCTGCAGCCGGCGCTGGATGTAGGAGGTAGAGGCCTTGCGGTCGCGTTTCACGATCGCAACGGCTTGTTGGTAGAGGTCGCCGCCTTCGGCCAGTCCCATGCCGGTGGCGTCGAACACCGCGCCGTCCTCGTCCTCTTCCGGATCGCCGGCAACCACTTCCTCGAGATATTCCGGGGCGCCTTGCGACTTCAGATGACGCACCACCTTCTCGACTTCGTCGTCCGAGACGAACGGGCCGTGCACGCGGCTGATGCGGCCGCCGCCCGCCATATAGAGCATGTCGCCCTGGCCCAGGAGCTGTTCGGCGCCCTGCTCGCCCAAAATCGTGCGGCTGTCGATCTTGGAGGTGACCTGGAACGAGATGCGGGTCGGGAAATTGGCCTTGATGGTGCCGGTGATGACGTCGACCGAGGGACGCTGCGTCGCCAGGATAACGTGGATGCCGGCGGCGCGTGCCATCTGCGCCAGGCGCTGGATGGCGCCCTCGATGTCCTTGCCGGCGACCATCATCAGGTCGGCCATCTCGTCGACGATCACCACCACGAACGGCAACGGATCGAGCTCGAGCGCTTCCTTCTCGTAGATCGCCTCGCCGGTTTCCTTGTCGTAGCCGGTATGCACCGTGCGGGTGAGCGTCTCGCCTTTGGCTTTCGCCTCGGCGACGCGCGCGTTGTAGCCGTCGATATTGCGCACGCCGAGCTTCGATATTTTCTTGTAACGGCTTTCCATCTCGCGCACCGCCCATTTGAGCGCGACCACCGCCTTCTTCGGATCGGTGACCACCGGGGTGAGCAGATGCGGGATGCCGTCATAGACCGAGAGTTCGAGCATCTTGGGATCGACCATGATCAGCCGGCACTGCTCGGGGCTCAGGCGATAGACCAGCGACAGGATCATGGTGTTGATGGCGACCGACTTGCCGGAGCCGGTGGTGCCGGCGATCAAGAGATGCGGCATGCGCGCGAGATCGACGATCACCGACTCGCCGCCGATGGTCTTGCCCAGGCAGAGCGGCAGCTTGGCGGTGCTCTCGTTGTAATCCTTGCCGGTGAGCAATTCGCGCAGATACACCTTCTCGCGCGTCGGGTTGGGCAACTCGATGCCGATGGCGTTGCGGCCCGATACCACGGCGACGCGCGCCGATATCGCGCTCATCGAGCGGGCGATGTCGTCGGACAGCCCGATGACGCGCGAGGATTTGATGCCGGGCGCCGGCTCCAGCTCGTACAGCGTCACCACCGGGCCGGGATGCGCATTGATGATCTCGCCGCGCACGCCGAAATCGGCGAGCACGCTCTCCAGCGCAACAGCGTTGGCGTCGATGATGTCCTTCGACAACGTGGTGCGCTCGGATACGCGCTGGGCGGCGAGCAGATTGAGCGAAGGCAATGTATAGCCGCTGCCGGTGCGGCGCGGAGGGACGCGCGCGGGCGCGCGGCGGCGCGGCGCCGGTTGCGCTTCGTCCTCGTCGTCCATTTCCGCCTCGGTGGCGGCCGGCGTGACGCCGCGCCCGAAGCTGTCGAAGCGCGGTTCCTGACGGCCTGCCGTCGCCGCCGGCAGGACGCGAGCCGGCGCACGCGGTCCGCCGCGCATCCAGCGGCCGATACGCGCCTTCCAGCTCAGCAAAGCGTGCACGATCATGCCGAGCCAGGCGGAGGCGCGGTCGTCGCCGGCGTCCTCGTCCTCGGTTTCTTCGTGCTCGGCAACGGCCGGTGCCGCCTGCTCGGCGCGCGGATAGGGCCAGCGTAGTCCGGCGGCGATGGCGAACGTCGCCATGGTGGCGAGGCCGAACAAAATGGACAGCACGACGAGCGCCAGCCGCGACAGCGGCGCGCCCAGCAGCAAATTCGGCACATGCACCAGCGCATCGCCCAATACGCCACCGAGGCCGGTCGGCAGCGGCCAGGTGCCGATGCGCGGCAGCGTGGAGGCGAAGGCCGCCGCCAGCAGCGTGGCCGCGATCCAGATCAGGCCGCGCCATTTCTCGACCAGCGGCTTATGTGCCAGCAGCCACCAGCCAAGCAGCGTCTCCGGCATCAGCAGTACGATGCTGGCCAGGCCAAGCAATTGCATGGCCAGGTCGGAAAAGATGGCGCCGGGGAAGCCGAGCAGATTGTTGATCGGCTTCTGCGTGGCGTGGCTGAGCGAGGGATCCTGCACCGACCAGGTGGCGAGCGCGATGGCGCCGAGCAGCGAAAGCGTGAGCAGCGCCAGTCCCGCCAGTTCGCTCAGGCGCCGGCGCAGGATGTCGCGGAAATGCTCCGAGACGAAGGCGACGATGTCGAGGCTGCGATCGCTGGCCCGCATGAGTCACCCGAGCACGGCGACGAGGCGATGCAGCGCCTCCGCCGTGGTCGCCTTGTCCTGTACCATGGCGACGCGGATATAGTCCGCGCCGGGATTGCTGCCGTCGTTCTGCTCGCGCGCCAGATAGCGGCCGGGCACCACGCGCACGCCGGCTTCCTGCCACAGGCGCTTGGTGACGATCTCGCTGCCGCCTTGCTTGCCCACGTCGAGCCAGAGAAAAAATCCGCCGGCCGGCCGGCGGTAGCCGTAGCGGTCGCCGATGATCTGGTCGGCGAGATCGAATTTGGCGTTGTAGAGTTTGCGGTTTTCCCGCACATGCGCCTCGTCGCCATAGGCGGCGACGCCGACATGCTGCGCCGGCGTCGGCACCTGCGGCGCCGCGACATTGCGCAGTTCGAGATAGGCGGCCAGGAAGCGCCTATCGCCGGCGGCGAAGCCGACACGCAGGCCGGGCAAGTTCGAGCGCTTCGACAGCGAATGGAAGACGACCGCGTTGGCGAAGTCGGGCCCGGAGGCTTCCAGCATGCCGGCGGGCGCGTGCTGGCTGTAGATCTCGCAATAGCATTCGTCGGCGAACACCAGGAAGCCGAAACGGCGGGCGAGGCTCGCGAGTCTGTCGAGGTAGGCGCGATTGGCGACGGCGCCTTGCGGGTTCGACGGCGAGGCGAGATAGAACGCCACCGTGCGCTTGAGCAGCGCTTCGTCGAGCGCGTCGAGATCGGGCAGGAAGGCACTCGTCCGCGTTGCCGGCAGATAGACCGGCTCGCAGTCGGCGGCGAGCGCGCCGGCGCTGTAGGCGGCATAAAACGGATTTGGGATCAGTACCGCCGGCTTGCCAATACGGGCGGAGACCCAGCGTTTGGCGGCGATGGCGCCGAGAAACAGTCCCTCGCGCGTGCCGTTGAGCACAAGCACTTCGTGCTCGGCGTCGACCGGGCGCGGCAGCTTGTAGCGGCGGCCGAGCCAGCCGGCGACCGCCTTGCGAAACGGCTCGATGCCCTTGTTGGCCGGATAGCGGCCGAATTCGTTGAGATGCGCGGCAATCTCCGGCCCGACGAAAGCGGGGATCGGATGCTGCGGCTCGCCGACCGAGAGATTAATGGCCGGCTTGCCAGGCGCAATGCCGGCGATGAGCTCGGTCAGCCGCACGAACGGCGAGCGAGATACCCGCGGTACAAGGGTCAGACACAATAGATAAAGCGAGGTTAAGACCCGATTAACCATCGGTCCCGGCATGGCCTCAAACAGCCGGATTTTTGCGGGTTCTCGGCCTTTGGCGCCCCCAATAAGAGAGGCCCCCGGCTCTTGCGAACCGGGGGCCTCGACGGAAGGGACAGTGCCGGGTTTCCGCCCCTACCGCTAGCGGCTTATTTCATGGCGCATGATCTGATCCGAAAACCGGTATCCATCCCCGATCAAGTCGAGGACATGCTTTTCGGGATCATGCGCGGCGTTACTGCACGGTCTCCCCGTGCAGAGCGAGATCGAGACCTTCGCGCTCCACTTCGTCGGAGACGCGCAAGCCGATGATCGCATCGAGCACCTTGAGGATGATCAGCGAGACGATGGCGTCGTACACGATGATAATCACAATGCCTTCGACCTGGTTGAGCATCTGCGCCGCGTTGCCTTCGATCAGGCCGGCGGTGCCGCCGTATTGTTCGATGGCAAACACGCCGGTGAGCAATGCGCCGACGATACCGCCGACGCCGTGCACGCCGAACGCATCGAGCGCGTCGTCAGCGCCGAGCATGCGCTTGAGGCCGGTGACGCCCCAGTAGCAGAACACGCCGGCGGCCACGCCGATCACCATCGAGCCGACCGGGCCGACGAAGCCGGAAGCCGGAGTGATAGCGACGAGGCCGGCGACCGCGCCCGAACACATGCCGATGACGGTGGGTTTGCCGCGGAAGATCCACTCGACCAGCATCCAGGTGAAGGCAGCGACCGCGGTGGCGATCTGGGTCACGGTCATCGCCATGCCCGCCTGCATGCCGGCGGTGACGGCGGAGCCGGCATTGAAGCCGAACCAGCCGACCCACAGCAGCGAGGCGCCGATCATGGTGAGCACCATGTTGTGGCCGGGGCCCGCGTCCTTGCGCTTGCCGAGGACGATCGCGCACATCAGGCCGGCAACGCCCGCGTTGATATGCACCACCGTGCCGCCGGCGAAGTCGAGCACCTTGACCCAGGCGTCCGAGTTGCCGTTCGACAGGAAGCCGTCCGGTCCCCACACCCAATGCGCGACCGGCGCGTAGACCAGAACCGCCCACAGGCCGATGAACCACAGCATGGCGGAGAATTTCATGCGCTCGGCAAAGGCACCGGCAATCAGCGCCGGCGTGATGATGGCGAAGGTCATCTGGAAGCACATGTAAACGGTCTCGGGGATCGTTGCCGCCAGCGGGTTCGGATTGCCGATGCCCTTGGAGATGTCGCTGACGATGCCCTGCAGGAACGCCCTGCTTAAGCCGCCGACAAAGGGCGAACCCTCCGTGAAGGCCAGACTGTAGGTGACGACGGCGAACAGGATGGTGACCAGACAGGTGATGGCGAAGCTGGTCATCACGGTGTCGCCCACGTTCTTCTTGCGCACCATGCCGCCATAGAACAGGCCGAGGCCCGGTATGGTCATCATCAGCACGAGCGCCATCGATGTGAGCATCCAGGCGGTGTCGCCCGAATTGGGCGTGCAATTCACGAGTACCGCCTTCTTCGAGTCGGGATCGGCGGCGCAGGCCGGTGGCGGCGCCGCTGGAGCGGCCGGTGCGGTGGCAGCCGCAGCGGGAGCCGGGGTCTGAGCGTGACTTGCGTCAAACGACGCCACGCTCAGAAATAAACCGAGCAGAACTCCGAGGGCGAGAGCCAAGAGTCCCGCACGGGAGGATTTCTTCAACGTCATGGTCTAACTCCTGTCCGTAATGTTGTGCGGGTTACTAAAGCGCCGCCGCGTCGGTCTCGCCGGTGCGGATGCGCACGGCGTGATCCAGACCGAAGACAAATATTTTGCCGTCGCCGATCTGTCCGGTTTTTGCCGCGCCGGTGATGGCGCCGACCGCCGACCACCTTGTCGACCTGATCGGTTGCCACTGCCACCTCCACCTTGATCTTGGGGAGGAAGCTCACCGCATACTCGGCCCCACGGTAGATCTCCGTGTGACCCTTTTGACGCCCGTATCCTTTGACCTCGGTAACAGTCAGTCCTTGCACGCCGATGGAGGTCAGAGCGTCACGGACCTCGTCGAGCTTGAAGGGTTTGATAATGGCCATGACGATTTTCATGGATTCGATCCCCGCTTGAGCCCGTTTTTACGTTCTGATCAGTGCGGGCGGGACACTGAGCCTGACCTGCAAAGCTCGCTTTGCAGGCATGGCCGCACAGATAGAATCAATTGCCGTGCCAGATCGCCGCGAACCGGCTATCTATTTGATTAGGCAGATAAAAATTAGTGTGAGCGAGTCCGGTGCAACAACCCTTGCGGGCGTGCGCCCAAAGATGCGCCAAGACTTAAGCGGCCTGCATAAAAAATAATCAGCAATATTTCAAAATACGAAGTCCGCGCCGGCCACACGACCGGCGCGGTAACCATTCGTTAGTTATTGCAAGGCCTCGCCGTGCTGGCTGACGTCCAGGCCCATGACCTCGTCCTCGCTGCGCACGCGCAGCGGCACGATCGCCTCGATCACCTTGAGGATGACGTAGGTCAGCACCCCCGACCACACCAGCGTCACCGCGATGCCGAAGGCTTGCGCCACCACCTGCTGCGGATTGCCTTCGAGCAGGCCGGCGATGCCCTTCGGCGTATCGGGGCCGACCGACAGCGCGGCCACCGCGAACACGCCGGCCAGCAACGTGCCGGTAAATCCACCAACGCCGTGCACGCCGAACACGTCGAGTGAATCGTCGTAGCCGAATTTCATCTTGAGCCAGGTGCAGGCCCAGAAGCAGATGCTACCGGCCACGATGCCGATCAGCACCGCCTGCATCGGCATCACGTAGCCGGAGGCCGGCGTGATGGTGCCGAGACCTGCGACCGCGCCGGAGATCATGCCCAGCACCGAAGGCTTGCCGCGCGTCCACCATTCCAGCGCCATCCAGACGAAGGCGCAGGCGCTGGCGGCCAGATGCGTGGAGACAATTGCCATGGCCGCGCGCGAGTTCGCTCCCAGCGCGGAGCCGCCGTTGAAGCCGAACCAGCCGACCCACAACAGGCCGGTGCCGATCACCGCCAGCGCCAGATCGTGCGGCGATAGATTCTCGCTGCCATAGCCGCGCCGTTTGCCGATCACCAGCGCCGCCACCAGACCGGCGATGCCGGCATTGAGATGCACCACCAGACCGCCGGCGAAATCGATTGTGCCGTAGGTACCGAGGAAGCCGCCGCCCCAGACCCAGTGCGCGATCGGCACATAGACCAGGAACAGCCAGAACACGCAAAACAGCAGGAACGCCGAAAAGCGCAGACGATCCGCCACCGAGCCGGCGACCAGCGCCACGGTGATGACCGCGAAAGTCATCTGGTAGATCATGAACAGGCTTTCGGGAATCGTCTTGGCCAGCGGCGAGATCGAATCGAGCGTCATGCCGCGCAGGAAAATCCGCTCGACCGAGCCGATGAAAGCGCCGTCGCCGGTGAAGGTCAGGCTGTAGCCGAGCACGGCCCACAGGATGGAGACCAGGAACGTGGCGGCCAGGCTCTGCGCCATGGTGGCGAGCACGTTCTTCTTGCGCACCATGCCGGCATAGAACAGCGCCAGGCCTGGGATGGTCATCATCAGCACCAGGCCGGTGGCGGCGATCATCCAAGCGGTGTCGGCGCCGTCGATCTTGGCGGCCGGTTGCGCGGTTTGCGCGAAGGCCGGCGATGCGGCGAAGGCAGTCGCGACCGTGCACACAGCTACGGTGAGGCGGTATGACGCCCGTGTCATTGTCAGTTCCCCCAGCTCAGTTGATTAAAGTGCGTCGACGTCGGTTTCGCCGGTGCGGATGCGCACCGCCTGCTCGATCGGCAGGACGAAGATTTTTCCGTCGCCGATCTGCCCGGTCTTGGCGGCGGCAACGAGCGCATCCATCACCTGGTCGAGCTGTTCGGTGGCGATGGCGACCTCGATGCGCAGCTTGGGCAGGAAATTCACGGCGTATTCGGCGCCGCGATAAATCTCCATGTGACCCTTCTGGCGGCCATAGCCTTTAACCTCGGACACGGTCATGCCGTGCACGCCGATGCGGGTGAGGGCGTCGCGCACCTCGTCGAGCTTGAACGGTTTGATGATGGCAATAACCAGCTTCATGGCTTTCCTTCCCGGCAGCTTTGGATGGCGCACGGTCTAGTCCGAAAATCGTCCCCTGGCCTTGATTTATTCGGGGGCAGGCTCTTTTCGGCAGCATGCACCGGCCACAACGAAAGCCCGCCCCGACGGTTGCCGGCACGGGCGTATCTGCTTGTTTGAGCATGATCTTATCCGAAAACCGGTACCCACTTTTCGGGATCATACCCTAGCGTA
>JACQDO010000069.1 GCA_016201085.1 Hyphomicrobiales bacterium
CTTCAATTTCCAGCACCAGCGTCCAGCTCAGGAAGGTGCGGATCAGCACCACGCCGGCCAGCAGACCAAGGCCGGTGAAGGTGAGCGCGAGCGCGATGGTCTTCACGATGTCGGCGGCGACCAGCACCTCGAGGCCGAGCAGCAGCGAGCGGCCAATGCGGATTTTGTAGGTGCCGTAGTGCGTCTCGGCCATGTGCTGACCGACATAGAGATAAGTCGCCCAGCCGATCCCCAGCACGATGACCAGGACACCGAAAATCTCGATTCCGTTGCCGACAAAATGCAGCCAATAACCGACCGCCGCATCGAGGTCGTGCATAAGTGTGTCTCCGCACCCGCCCTAGCTCTCCATCCCGCCGCCCTGGGCGAGGAACTGCTCGAGCCAGTGGATGTGGTAGTTGCCGTCGATGATGTCCTTCTCGCGCACCAGCGCGCGGAACAACGGCAGCGTGGTCTCGACGCCGTCGACCACCACCTCGTCGAGCGCGCGTTTCAATCGCATCAGGCATTCGGTGCGGGTCTTGCCGTGCACGATCAGTTTGCCGACCAGCGAGTCGTAATAAGGCGGGATGCTGTAACCCTGGTACACCGCGCTATCGATGCGCACGCCGAGGCCGCCAGGCGGATGATAATGCAATATCTTGCCGGGCGAGGGGCGGAACGACACCGGGTTCTCGGCATTGATGCGGCATTCGATGGCGTGGCCGTGGAAGCGGATGTCGCTCTGCTTGAGCGTGAGCTTGGCGCCGGCGGCGGCGCGAATCTGCTCGAAGATAAGGTCGATGTCGGTGATCATTTCGGTCACCGGATGCTCGACCTGGATACGCGTGTTCATCTCGATGAAATAGAACTTGCCGTCCTCGTAAAGGAATTCGACGGTGCCGACGCCGAGATAGGAGATCTCGCGCATCGCCTTGGCCACCGTTTCGCCAATGGTATTGCGCGCCTCGGTGTTGAGCGCGGGCGAGGGGCTTTCCTCCATCACCTTCTGGTGGCGGCGTTGCAGCGAACAGTCGCGCTCGCCGAGATGAATGGCGTTGCCTTTGCCGTCGCCGAGCACCTGGATTTCGATGTGGCGCGGCTTCTCCAGATATTTTTCCAGGTACACCGCGTCGTCGCCAAAGGCGGCCTTCGCCTCGGAGCGCGCGGTCGACAGCGCGATGGACAGCTCCGCGGCCGAGCGCGCGACCTTCATGCCGCGCCCGCCGCCGCCGGCAGCCGCTTTGATCAGCACCGGATAGCCGATTTCGTTGGCAATTTTTGTGGCTTCGGCATCATGCCGCGCCCGCCGCCGCCGGCAGCTGCCTTGATCAGCACCGGATAGCCGATTTCGTTGGCAATTTTTGTGGCTTCGGCATCGTCGCCGACGCCGCCGTCCGAACCCGGCACCACCGGAATGCCGAGACGCTTGGCGGTGCGCTTGGCCTCGATCTTGTCGCCCATCAGGCGGATATGTTCGGGCTTGGGGCCGATGAAATGCACGCCGTGCTCGTTGAGGATTTCGGCAAAGCGCGCATTCTCCGACAGGAAACCGTAGCCGGGATGCACCGCGTCGGCGCCGGTAATCTCGCAGGCCGACAGGATGGCGGGGACGTTGAGATAGCTGTCCTTGGCGGCGGGCGGGCCGATGCACACGCTTTCGTCGGCGAAACGCACATGCATGGCGTCGGCGTCGGCGGTGGAATGCACCGCCACGGTCGGAATGCCGAGCTCCTTGCAGGCGCGCAAAACCCGTAAGGCGATCTCGCCGCGATTGGCGATGAGGATTTTATCGAACATTCATTCTCCTTCACCTCGCCCCGCACTTGCGGGGAGAGGTCGACTTCCGAGCCAACGGGTCCGCGCGGAGCGCGGCCCGATGACAGGCTCCGCGAGGAAGTCGGGTGAGGGGCTCTTTGCCGCGATTCCGATCTTCGGAGATGCCCATCACCCGGCTTGCCGCTGCCGCGGCTCGCCACCCTCTTCCCGTAAGAACGGGGAGAGGGAAAAGAGCTATTCGACGATGACCAGCGGCTCGCCGAATTCCACCGGCTGGCCGTCCTCGAACAGAATTTGGATCACGGTGCCGCCGTGCGGCGCCGGAATCTGGTTCATGGTTTTCATCGCTTCGATGATCAGCAGGGTGTCGCCGACCTTGACCTTGCTGCCAACCTCGATGAACGGTTTGGCGCCGGGTTCGGGCGAGACGTAGGCCGTGCCGACCATGGGCGAGATCACGACGCCGGGATGCTTGGCCGGATCGAGCGATGCCGACGCCGATTCGGCGACCGGCTGCGGCGACGCAGCCGATGCGCTCAGCGCGCGGACCGGGGCGGGCGCCGCCGCCACCGCGCCACGGGCGACCCGCACGCGCTGGCCGTTCTGCTCGATCTCGATTTCGGTCAGACCGGTTTCGTCCAGGAGTTTTGTGAGCTCATGGATCAGCTTGTGGTCGACCAGCGGCGATGTCGCTGAAGGTTTTTTGGGCGATTTTGCCATCGTTAGTGCTTTTCTTTGATCCCGAGCAAGCCCGCAAGCCCACGGATCGCCAGCGCATAGCCGTCGATGCCGAAACCGCAGATCACCGCCTTGGCCGCCTTCGACACGTAGGAGTTCTGCCGGAAGCTTTCTCGCTGGTGGATATTGGTGATGTGGATTTCGATCGCGGGTAGTTGCGCCGCCAAGAGCGCGTCGAGAATGGCGACCGAGGTGGTGGTATAGCCGGCCGGATTGATCACCAGGCCGGCCGCTTTATTGGCGTGCGCTTCCTGGATCCAGTCGACCAGTTCGCCTTCGCTGTTGGACTGGCGAAACTCGAGCGCCAAGCCGAAACGCTCGGCGGTGGCCCGGCAAAGCTTTTCCACATCGGCGAGCGTGGCGCGGCCGTATTTCTCCGGCTCGCGCGTGCCGAGCAGATTCATATTGGGTCCGTTGAGGACGTAGATGGTTTGAGCCATTTTGACGGCCGGCGGTGGATTGGCTTGAGGCGGTGTTGGGCGCTTTATAGGTGGTGGGGCTGCCAAGGGGAAGCCCGGATGGCGCCCCGGCTCAGGGCTTGCCGCCGCCCAGGGTTTCGCGGGCCGCCCAGTCGACCACTTCCTTGAGCGCCGTTAATCTTGTACGTCCCGCCGCCCTGGCCTTGGTAAAGATGGCGATCTGGCGGTCGGCGCTGGTGCCTTTGGCGACGATGGCGCCGAGCCGCGAGATCTCGGCCTGGCAGCCGAGCGCCGCGATGTCGTCGGCGATGAAGTCGAGCACCTGCGCCAGCCAGGTCTTGGCGTCGAGCGGCGAGCGGGCGAACGGATCGACGAAGGTGGCGGCGACGCCGTGGCGCTGGGCGTGCCATTTGTTCTCCTGCGTGATGGCGCGGCCGACGCGGTCGAAGCCGGCGTTGAGCGCGCGGTCGCGGTCGAGCGCGCGCACCAGGCAACGGAACAGGGCGGCGAGGGCGAGCACGTCATC
The DNA here is from genome assembly GCA_016201085.1 of Hyphomicrobiales bacterium. Taxonomy (GTDB): domain Bacteria; phylum Pseudomonadota; class Alphaproteobacteria; order Rhizobiales; family Xanthobacteraceae; genus Pseudolabrys. The sequence goes on from JACQDO010000069.1 coordinate 3,442, forward strand.
GAGCCGCGTGCAACTGTCGGCAATGCGCAGTTCGAGCGTCGGGTTCGACAGCGACGGCCGCAGCGCCCACCAGATGTAGCTCGCGTCCGGAATGATCTTGGCCCAGGTGAGGGCGGCGACGAACTCGTCGTAGTCGGCCTTCGTGCGGAACAGTTCGGGCAAGCCGGTGCGCGGCAGCTCGTCATAGGCCGCCAGCCTATAGCCGCGCAGGCCGGTGAGATGGCCCTGCCAGAACGGCGATGAGGTCGACAGCGCCAGCAGCAGCGGCAGAAAGGGCGTCAGCCGCATGATGAGATCGATGCGGCTGTCGAGATCCGGCACCCGCACATGCACATGCATGCCGCACAGCATGTTGCGGTAGCCGATCATCTGCAGGTCGTCAATGATGGCGTCGTAGCGTACCTTCGGCGTGACGGTCTGCTCCGGCCAGAAGGCCAGCGGGAAGGTGCCCATGGCGGCGAGAGCGAGGCCACGCTCGGCGGCTGCCTTGCCCAGCGCGCTGCGGTACTGCATGAGGTGCGCGCGCGCCTCGCTCATGCTGGCGCATGGCGGCGTCGCCACCTCGATCTGCGACTGCAGCATTTCGGTCATCACGCGATCGCCAAGCGCCTTGCGGGCAAGAACGAGAAATCTCTTGTCGAATCGGCGCACCGCCCGGCGCGTCGCCGCGTCGAACACGAAGTATTCCTCTTCGATGCCGATCGTGTACATGGCCGAGACAACCCCTCGGATGGAACGCGGTTCCATGTTATCGCAATGCAAAACGGCCGCCGGGCTGTACGGCGACGGCCCGATATTAGACGTAGATCGTACGAGTCCGTGTCATGCGGCGCGACTCTTGATCAGCGATTCCGCTGGAATGCCGAGACCGCGGTGCAACTGCCAAATCATTTTGAGTGTCAGCGGACGTCGACGGTTGAGGACCTCGTAGACGCGATTGCGGCTGCCGAAGTACGGAATGAGATCGCGCGGTTGAAGGCCATTTTGGTCCATATGATATTTGATCGCCTCCACCGGGTCGGGCAGATCGAGTGGATAATGCTTCCGCTCCCACGCCTCGACCAGTGTTACGAGTACGTCGAGCCGGTCGCCTTCGGGCGTATTGCGTCTTGCCGTCATAAGACCCTCGATGTCTTTGAGGGCCCGACGGTAGTCGCGTTGGGTCTTGATCGGTGCGATGTCCATGGTTTCAGTCCTCAAATAATCTGGGCATCTATGCGGTCATACTGCCGGTGCGTGCCGATGAACCGAATGTAGACTACGCGATACGGGTAATTGATCCACACCACGATGCGATACTTGTTGCCGGCGATGTTGAATGCCGCCCGCCCATCTTTGAGGATGCTTGCGGTCCGGATGGCATGTTTAACCTCTGCCGGCGTCGCCCAATCCGCACTCCGGACCTGTCGATACCAAGCCATGACCGGCTCGCGGGCATCGGCATAGACTGGGCCGCGCCTGAGAAAAGCCTTGAGCGTGCTAAGCGCGATCACTCTCACCCACTCAGTCTACCATAGTCCCATTTTGGGACCAAGGCCTATTGTGGGTCGAGGATCTGACGGGCGCTTCGGTGGATGCCGATGGCTAAGCCGTCAGCAGGCCGCCTTGCCGCAGCGTGCGGTGTTGATCTTTTCCTGCAGCGCGGGCAGCCCCACCGCGCCGATCACCACCTCGGAGCCGATCACATAGCTCGGTGTGCCGTTGAGGCCGAGCGCCTCGGCGAGCTTGAAGGCTTCTTGCAAGGAGGCCTTCACCTCGGGGCCGGCCATGTCCTTTTCCAGTTGCGCCATGTTGAGGCCGGCTTCCTTGGCGGCGGCGAGCGCGCTTGCCTTGTTTGCCTGGCCGCGGCCGCCAAGCAGCTTTTGGTGGAAATCGAGATATTTCTTGCCGCTCTTGTCCTGCATGCGCACGGCGGTGGCGACTTGCGCGGCCTCCACCGAGCCCGGCCCGAGCACGGGGAATTCCTTGAGCACGACCTTGAGCTTGGGATCGTCCTTCAACAGCGTGAGCATGTCGCTCATGGCGCGCTTGCAGTAGCCGCAGTTGTAATCGAAGAACTCGACGAAGGTGACGTTGCCGTCCGGATTGCCGAGCACGACCTGACGCGGCGAGCTGAACAGATTCTGCGCGTTATCCTTGACCGCGGTCTTATGTTTCTCGGCTTCGGCGGCCGTCTGGCGTTTCTCCAGCTCGCTCATCGCCTCCTGCAG
>JACQDO010000155.1 GCA_016201085.1 Hyphomicrobiales bacterium
ACGCCAAAAAATATCAGCGCCGAATCCTTGCCCTTGCCGTGTTGCGGCGCGACCGAGGTGAGATGAGCGGGCGGCATGTCGATATAAGGTAGATCGACGTCGGGTGTCGCCGAACCGGCGGGCGGCAATTCGCTGAATTCATATTTCGAGTACGGATCGAAGCGACCGCCGACGTCCTTCTTCGGCACGACATCGGGCTCCGGCAGCGGCGCGATCGCGAGCAGCGGCGGCAATGGCGGCAGTGGCTCGCGCGCACGCGACAGCCCCGAGTCGCGCTTGGCCTTGCGATTGACCTTGGGGAATTGCAGCGGCGCCGAGCCATCGCCGAGCGGCTGCGCGCCGATCGAGCCGGTGATGTCGGTCGGATCGAAATTCGCCAGCGCATAGAGCGGCGGCTCCGGAATCGCGGTGCCGACCGGCCGCGGCAGGCTGAACATGGCGGCGTGAATGGTGCCGAACGGCGAGGCGATCAGATGCGCGCGCGCGCGCGCCGCTACCGCCGGCTGGCGCGCCAGCAACGCGCCCAGATCCTGGAAGGCGATCGTGCTGGGCAGCAGCGTCATGACCAACGCGCCGATCCCGACCGGCACAAATCCCTTCGGCACAAGCCGCCGCCGTCGACGCCTACGCGACACAACCATTTGCCCGCTCACGCGACATCATCACAAAGCGCTTATCTGCGCATGATCTTTTCCGAAAACCGGTACCCACTTTTCGGGATCATGCGCACCACGCCTGCCGCCGGACTGGCGACAATGCGACGGGGTTTTTTATGGACTGATTAACCTTGCGAAGGCGTTAACCAAGCGGTATCGGGCGCGGGGCCGCTGCCGACGTCGTAAATGCCCGGTCAACGGCGAGACGAAATTAACTATATCGCAATCGCTGATGCGCACTATCGCGGCATTGCATAATCCGTGGGCTGGTATGATTTTTGCTACATTGTCATCGACTGTCGTTGGCCAGGCCCTGCTGCTTGTGGGTCTATGCTTGGCCGCGTCGGCGCTGGTCGGGTTTTTGTACCGGCGCCTGGGCAAACAAAATAGCCGGCTGGCAAACGCCATCGACAATATGTCGCAGGGCCTGCTGATGTTCGACGCGCAGGGCCGCATAGCGCTGGTCAATCGCCGCTACATAGAAATGTATCAGATGTCGCCGCAGATCGTGCGGCTGGGCTGTCCGCTGCGCGAACTAATCCAGCATCGCAAGGACACCGGTCTGTTTTCCGAAGATGTCGAGAGCTATTGCCGGAAAATCCTGGCCAGCGCCGCCAGGGGCGAACGCTCGCAATTCTATGTGCAGGCCAGCGACGGCCGCATCGTGCTGGCCAAGAACGAACCGCTGTCCGGCGGCGGTTGGGTATCCACCCACGAGGACGTGACCGAACAACGCAAGGCCGAACAGGAACGCGCCGCCATTCGCGACCAGGAGCAGCGGCGCGCGACCATCGACACGGCGATCGCCTCGTTCCGGCCGCAGATGGAGACGCTGCTCTCCAGCGTGAGCGGCAGCGCCACGGCCATGCGCTCGACCGCCGGCGCCCTGCTCGGCTCCTCCGATCAGACTTCGCAGCGCGCCGAAAGCGCGGTTGAGGCGTTCACCGAAGCCTCGGCCAATGTGGAGACCGCGGCGATCGCGGCCGACGAATTGTCACGTTCCATCGCCGAGATCAGCCGGCAGCTCAGCCACACCAGCAATATCGTCGGCCAGGCCACCGATGAAGCGCGCTCCACCGACGGCGAGATCGCCGGACTGGCCAGCGGCGCGCAGAAGATCGGCGACGTGGTCAAGCTGATCCGCAACATTGCCGGACAAACCAATCTGCTGGCGCTCAACGCCACCATCGAGGCCGCGCGCGCCGGCGAAGCCGGCCGCGGCTTCGCGGTGGTGGCCGCCGAGGTCAAGTCGCTGGCGGTACAGACCGCCAAGGCGACCGAGGATATCGCCAGTCACATTCTCAGCGTGCAGACCTCCACCGCGGGCGCGGTCGATGCCATCCGCCAAATCGCCGCGCGCATGCAGGAAATCAACCACACCACCACGACGGTGGCGGCGGCGATCGAAGAGCAGAATGCGGCGACCGGGGAAATCTCGCACAACGTCGCCAGCGCCGCGCAGGGCACCGGCCATGTGGTCGAGGTGCTGAGTGAGGTCGCGCTGGCCGCGACGCAGACGCGTGCCTCGGCGGAAGTCGTGCGCGATGCCTCGCAGACGGTGGAAGCCGCGGTCGGCAATTTGCGGCACGAGGTGGAAGACTTCCTCGCCAAGGTGGCGGTGTAGTTTCTTTCTTCCCCCTCTCCCCTTGCGGGAGAGGGTGCCGAGCAAATGCGCCAGCATGAGCGAGGCGGGTGAGGGGTCGATACTAAACGAAAGGCCAGACCCCTCACCCGGCTCGCGCTTCGCTCACGCTCCGCGCGATCCACCCTCTCCCGCAAGGGGAGAGGGGAAGCGCGCCTGCCTCACCGTTAATTAAACAGTTACGCCTGGCTGGCCGCGGTCTTGCCCAGCGCGGCTTGCGCGGCAGCCAACCGCGCGATCGGCACGCGGAACGGCGAGCACGACACGTAATCGAGCTTGGCCTCGTGACAGAACGCAACCGAGGCCGGGTCGCCGCCGTGTTCGCCGCAGATACCGACCTTAAGCTTCGGCCGCACCTTGCGGCCGCGCTCGACGCCGATGCGCACCAGTTCGCCGACGCCGGGCTGATCGATCGACACGAAGGGATCGGCCGGCAGGATGCCGCGCGCGGTATAGATGCCGAGGAAGCTTGCCGCGTCATCGCGCGAAATGCCGAGCGTGGTCTGCGTGAGATCGTTGGTGCCGAAGGAGAAGAACTCGGCGCTCTCGGCGATCTCGCCGGCAAGCAAGGCGGCGCGCGGCAATTCGATCATGGTGCCGACCTGGTAGCTGAGCTTGGCGCCGGTTTCCTTGGCCACCGCGGCCGCCATGGCGTCGATGCGCGCCTTCACCAGGTCGAGCTCGGCCTTGGTGGCGATCAGCGGCACCATCACTTCCGGCGCCACCGGCTTGCCGGTGCGCTTGCCCGCCTCGACCGCGGCCTCGAAGATGGCGCGCGCCTGCATCTCGGCGACTTCAGGATAGGCGATGGCGATGCGGCAGCCGCGGAAGCCGAGCATCGGATTGAATTCGGCGAGCTCGCGCGCGCGGTCGGCGAGCTTGCGCGGATCGGCGCCCATGGCGGCCGCCACCTCGGCGATTTCCTCCTCGCCGTGCGGCAGGAACTCATGCAGCGGCGGATCGAGCAGGCGGATGGTCACCGGACGGCCATCCATGATTTCGAACAGCGCGACGAAGTCGGCGCGCTGCATCGGCAGCAGCTTGGCGAGCGCGGCGCGGCGGGATTTCTCGTCGTCGGCCAGGATCATCTCGCGCACCGCCTGGATGCGGTCCTCGTCGAAGAACATGTGCTCGGTGCGGCACAGCCCGATGCCCTCGGCGCCGAAGCGCACCGCGGCTTTCGCGTCGGCCGGCGTATCGGCATTGGCGCGCACGCCGAGCCGGCGCACTTTGTCGGCCCAGCCGATCAGCGTGGCGAATTCGCCGGAGAGCTGCGGCTCGATCATGTCGACCTTGCCGGCCAGCACCTGGCCGGTGGAGCCGTCGACGGTGATGAAGTCGCCTTTCTTGAAGGACTGCCCACCGGCGGTCATGGTGCCGGCGGCATAATCGACGCGCAGCGAGCCTGCGCCGGAGACGCAGGGCTTGCCCATGCCGCGCGCCACCACGGCGGCGTGCGATGTCATGCCGCCACGGGTGGTGAGGATGCCTTCGGCCGCGTGCATGCCGTGGATGTCTTCGGGGCTGGTCTCGACGCGCACCAGAACGACCTTGCGGCCGTCGGCTTTGAGCTGCGCGGCCTCATCGGGCGAGAACACGATCTCACCCGAGGCGGCGCCGGGCGACGCCGGCAACCCGGTCGCGATCACCTTGCGGTGCGCGCGCGGATCGATGGTGGGATGCAAGAGCTGATCGAGCGCCAACGGCTCGACCCGCAAGATCGCCTCGTGCTTGGTGATCAGTCCCTCATTGGCAAGTTCGACCGCGATACGCAGTGCGGCCTTGGCGGTGCGCTTGCCGTTGCGGGTCTGCAGCATCCACAGCTTGCCCTGCTCGACGGTGAACTCCAGGTCCTGCATGTCGCGGTAATGGCGCTCGAGCACGTTGTAGAAGCGCGTGAGCTCGGCATAGGCCTGCGGCAGCGTCGCCTCCAACGACGGCTTGTCGGAGCCGGCCTCGATGCGCGCGGCTTCGGAAATCTCCTGCGGCGTGCGAATGCCGGCGACCACGTCCTCGCCCTGCGCGTTGATGAGGAATTCGCCGTACAGTTTCTTTTCGCCGGTCGACGGATTGCGGGTGAAGGCCACGCCGGTGGCGGAGCTTTCGCCCATATTGCCGAACACCATGGCCTGCACGTTGACCGCGGTTCCCCAGCTTTCCGGCAGGTTATGCAGTTTGCGGTAGGTGATGGCGCGCTGGTTCATCCAGGAACCGAACACCGCGCCGATGGCGCCCCACAGCTGCTCCTCGGGATCCTGCGGGAAATCCTTGCTCAGCTGGTCCTTGACGCGCTTCTTGTAGCGCACCACCAGCTCGGCCCAGTCGTCGGCGGTGAGATCGGTGTCGAGCGAGTAGCCCTGGCGCTCCTTGTGGTGATCGAGCAGTTCCTCGAAATGCTCGTGGCCGACGCCGAGCACCACGTCGGAATACATGGTGATGAAGCGCCGGTAGCTGTCATAGGCGAAGCGGCGGTCGCCGGATTTCTTGGCCAGCGCTTCCACGGTCTCGTCGTTGAGGCCGAGATTGAGCACGGTGTCCATCATGCCCGGCATCGAGGCGCGGGCGCCTGAGCGGACCGACACCAGCAGCGGGTTCCCCTTGTCGCCGAATTTCTTGCCGGTGATCTTGCCGACCTGCGCCATGGCGGCGGCGATCTGGGCGCGCAGCGCCGCCGGATATTGTTGCTTGTTGGCGTAGTAGTATGTGCACACCTCGGTGGTGATGGTGAAACCGGGCGGCACCGGCAGGCCGAGATTGGCCATTTCGGCGAGGCCTGAGCCCTTGCCGCCGAGCAGATTTTTCATGCTCGTCTTGCCCTCGGCGCGCCCGCCGCCGAACGAATAGACCCATTTGCCTTTTTTCAACTGCGCAAGCTTGCCGGCGGATTTCGCGGCGGACTTGGGCTTAGCCTTTAACGCCTTGCGGGATAAGGTTTTTTTGCGCTTTGCGCTGGCGCGAGCGGATTTCTGTTTGGCCATGGGTCATAAAAATGGTGGAGGGACTCGTGGCGCTTAAAAACACCCCCAGCCCCGCCGACGCAAGCCCGGAATTAGTCTTTGCGCATGATCTTGTCCGAAAACCGGTACCCACTTTTCGGGATCATGCGCTCTAGCGGATAAGTCCAAATCTACCTGATCAGCCCCAGCCCGATCACACCGACCAGGATCAGATAGATCGCGACGATAAAATTGAGTAGCCGCGGCATGATGAGGATGAGAATGCCGGCAATGAGCGCGACAACCGGCTGCAGATGACCGATGGCACTGCCCATGGTGTTGCCCGTGGGTTGCAGCAGCGAGGCGACGG